>CAXTDZ010000028.1:0-35643 GCA_964243035.1 uncultured Lichenihabitans sp. | reverse complement strand
GTGCCGCAGGATGGCTGAGGGGCGCGCGAGGGTGCTCGCGCCCGGCGCGACGCTGGGCATCCTGGGCGGCGGCCAGCTCGCCCGCATGCTGGCCGCGGCCGCGGCCGGGCTCGGGCTCAGGACGCACGTCTACGCCCCCGATGCCGACAGCCCCGCCTTCGCGGTGGCCGCGGCCCGCACGGTCGCGCGCTACGACGACGAGGCCGCGCTCGACGCCTTCGCGCGCGCCACCGACGTCGTGACCTACGAGTTCGAGAACGTGCCCGCCCGCACCGTCGCGGTGCTGGAGGATCTGGTGCCGGTGCGTCCCGGCGGCCGCGCGCTCGCCGTCACCCAGGACCGCCTGGCGGAGAAGACCTTTGCACGCGGCCTCGGGCTCACCACGGCGCCCTTCGCGGCCGTGGACGACGCGGGCGGCTTCGCGCGTGCCGTGGCCCAGCTCGGCCGCCCCTCGATCCTGAAGACGCGCCGCTTCGGCTACGACGGCAAGGGCCAGGTGATGGTGCGCGAAGGGTCCGACCTCGGCGCCGTGTTCCGCAGCCTGGGCCAGCCCGCGGTCCTGGAAGCCGTGGTGCCCTTCGCGCGCGAGGTGTCGGTGATCTGCGCGCGCGGGCTCGACGGCGCGTTCCGGGCCTACGACGCGTGCGAGAACAGCCACGAGGCCGGCATCCTGGCCACCACCGTGGTGCCCGCTGCGGTGCGCCCCGACACGGAGGCCGAGGCGCGGACGATCGCGCGCCGCCTCGCGGAGGCGCTGGACTACGTGGGCGTGCTCGCCGTGGAACTGTTCGTGGTGCCCGACCGGGACGAGGCCGGGGTCGAGCGGCTGGTCGTCAACGAGCTCGCGCCCCGCGTCCACAACTCCGGGCACTGGACGCTCGGCGGCGCGATGACGTCGCAGTTCGAGCAGCACGTGCGCGCCGTGTGCGGCTGGCCGCTCGGCGCCACCCGCCGGCTCGGCCCCATCACCATGCGCAACCTCATCGGCGCGGACGCGGACCGCTGGCGCGACGTGCTCGCCGAGGAGGGCGCGAGCCTCCACCTCTACGGCAAGACGGAAACCCGGGCCGGCCGCAAGATGGGCCACGTGACCCGGGTCGGCGTCCCCGACGCCGACCGACCCTGACCAGGAGGCGCGCGATGCCGCCCATGCCCGTGCTCATGCCGAGGCCGATGCTCCCCTCGGTCGCCGAGGCGATCGAAGCGAGCCTCCCCCTCACCAAGCTGTGGGAGGCGCCCGACCCCGAGCGGCGCCTGGCCGAGGTGGCGCCGGAGGTGCGCGGGCTGGCGGTGGTCCACGGCCCCGTGGACGACGCGCTCATGGCCCGCTTCCCGAAGCTGGAGATCGTGGCGAGCTTCGGGGTGGGCTACGACCACGTCGACGCCCGGGCCGCGGCCCGGCGCGGCGTGGTGGTCACCAACACGCCCGACGTGCTCAACGAGGAGGTGGCCGACACGGCCCTCGCGCTGATGCTCAACGCCGTGCGCCAGCTCCCCGCCGCCGAGCGGCACCTGCGCGCGGGCAAGTGGCTGGAGGGCGCCTTCCCGCTGTCGGCCAGCCTGCGCGGCCGAACGGTGGGCATTCTGGGGCTCGGCCGCATCGGCAAGGCCATCGCCCGGCGCTGCGAGGCCTTCGGGCTCGCGGTCGCCTACCACGGCCGCTCGCCCCAGCCGGGCGTGCCCTACCTGTACTACCCGACGCTGCTTGGGCTGGCGGAAGCCTGCGACGTGCTGGTCGTCATCGCGCCGGGCGGGGAGGAAACCCGCAACCTGGTCGACGCCGCCGTGCTCCGGGCGCTCGGGCCCGAGGGCATCCTGGTCAACGTGGCGCGCGGCTCGGTGGTGGACGAGGACGCGCTGGTTGACGCGCTGCGCACCGGCGCGATCGCGGGCGCCGGGCTGGACGTGTTCCGCGACGAGCCCAACGTGCCCAAAACCCTGCTCGACATGGACCACGTCGTGCTGCTGCCGCACGTGGGCTCGGCGTCCCGCCACACGCGGGCCGCGATGGGGCAGCTCGTGGTCGACAACCTGCTGTCCTGGGCGGCGGGCCGGGGGCCGCTCACCCCCGTGGCGGAGACGCCGTGGGCCGGGCTGGGTGACGGGCCGGCTTGAAGCCGGCGTGTCGGTCGTTCCACACGCCCGGCGCGGACAACCGGTGCGAGCTGGCGAACCGGACGGGGCGGTTGAGCCTCGACGGCCGCCGTGCCCCATCTCGGGAGCAGCGTCCGGCCGCACCGGGACCCCGCCGCGGTGGCGGACGGCGGCGCGCGGGGGTAAAGGGGGCGCTTCGTTCCAGGACCGAGGATTCGCCATGCGCCGCCTGCCGTTCCCGCACCCGCGCCGCCTGCTCGTCCCGATCCTGGTCGGCGGCCTGCTGGGCGCGGCGCCGGCCCGCGCCGCGGCCTCGGCCGACCCCGAGGTCGCGGCCGAGGCGGGAACGTGGGACATCGCCTTCGAGCAGGCCAACCGGCGCTGCCGCCTGAACCTCACGCGCGACCGGGCCGGGGAGGGCTACGCTGTGATGATGCCCGCGGGCTGCCGCCGCGCCTTTCCGCTGCTCGCGGGCGTGCTGTCCTGGGCGCCCGGCGAGGGCGGCCACGTGGTGTTCCGCGCCGGTGGCACCGAGCCCGTGCTGGACTTCGGCCCGGCCGCGGACGGGTCCGGGCTGGCGGCGGTCGCGGGCGAGGGCGACAGCTACACGCTGGTGCCCACCGACGAGGCCCGGATGGCCGCCATCGCGGCCGCGCGGGTGGCCCCGCCCGCCGCCCTTCCCCCGGCGGCGTCGGCCGAAGCCGTCGCGCCCGCGGCCCCCGCCCGGACGATGACGGTGGGCGGGGTCGCGGGCCACTACGCCGTGGTGCGCCTGCGCCGCGACACGGGCTGCATGGTGACCCTGGACGGCTCGGCCAAAGGGCCCAAGGGCAGCCTCAAGGCCCAGCTCGCGCCGGCCTGCGGCGACCAGGGCATCGTGGTGTTCGACCCCGCGGGCTGGGAGCTCGCCCACGGCGCCCTGGTGCTGATTGCCCGCAAGGGCCACACCACGGAACTCAAGCCGCAGGACGACGGCACCTGGGCCAACGCGCCCGCGGGCGGCCGCGTGCTGGTGCTCAAGCGGCTGTGACGAACCGTTGAGGACCCGCGCCATCTCGGCCTTGACGCGGGGGCCTGCCTGACCGTCATGAGACTGTCGTCCGCGTGCCGGATGGCATGACCCTCCCTTCTGAGCACAGCGGTCGCGATGGCCACGAAGTTCGTCACCTTCACGTCGCTCGGCCGCAAGGCCCTGCCCAACCAGTGGGACGTGATCGCGCTGGCGCTGATCTTCGGCGCCTTCCTGCTGGTGGTGCACGCCGGCCGCGGCATGGTGGTGCCGCTGCCCCCCTCGGACAGCGCGCCCGTCACGCTCGCCTACGCGTACCTTCCCTACTACGCGCTGCGCACCACGCTGCGGATGTTCGCGGCGCTCGCCTGCTCGCTGCTGTTCACGATCCTCTACGCGACGCTCGCCGCCAAGAGCCGGCGGGCCGAGACCGTGCTGGTGCCGCTGCTCGACGTGCTCCAGTCGGTGCCGATCCTGGGCTTCCTGTCCTTCACCGTCACCTTTTTCCTGAACCTCTTCCCGGGCTCCACGCTGGGGCCGGAGTGCGCGGCCGTGTTCGCGATCTTCACGAGCCAGGCCTGGAACATGGCCTTCTCGTTCTACCAGTCGCTGCGCACCGTGCCGGCCGACCTCACGGAGGTCGCGGTGGGCTTCCGGCTGTCGGGCTGGCAGCGCTTCTGGCAGCTCGAAACCCCCTTCGCGGTGCCGGGCCTGATCTGGAACATGATGATGTCCATGTCGGGCGGCTGGTTCTTCGTGGTGGCGGCCGAGGCCATCACGGTGGGCGACACCACGATCAAGCTGCCGGGCATCGGGTCCTACCTGGCGGTGGCGATCGAGCAGCGGCGGCTCGACGCGGTGGGGGCGGCGGTGGTGGCCGTGCTGGTCGTGATCCTGCTCTACGACCAGCTCATCTTCCGCCCGATCGTGACCTGGGCGGGCAAGTTCCGGGTGGAGCTGTCGGCCTCGCAGGAGGTGTCGTCGTCCTGGGTGCTGCAGGTGCTCCAGCGCACCTCCTGGGTCCGCATCGCGGCGGAGCCGTTCGAGCGCGCCTTCGAGTGGTTCACGAGCCTGCGCATCGACCTGCCGCGGATCGGGTTCAAGGCGGACGACCGGTGGACGGGCCGGGTGGTCGACGCGGTGTTCTACCTGGCCCTGGGCCTGCTCGCGCTCTACGCCGCGGCGCAGACGGTGCGGTTCGTGGGCGCGACCCTGGACTGGCGCGACCTCGCCGAAACGGTGGGGCTGACGCTGCTCACCATGGTGCGGGTCGTGGTTCTGCTGGCGCTCGCCACCCTTGTCTGGGTGCCGGTGGGCGTGTGGGTGGGGCTGCGCCCGAGGGTCGCCGAGCGCGTGCAGCCGCTCGCCCAGTTCCTGGCGGCCTTCCCGGCCAACGTCGTGTTCCCCGTGGCGGTCGTGGCGGTGCTGGCGCTGCACCTCAACCCGGACGTGTGGCTGAGCGTGCTGATCATCTTCGGCACGCAGTGGTACATCGTGTTCAACGTCATCGCGGGCGCGATGGCCTATCCCAACGACCTGCGCGAGGCGGCCAGGAACTTCCGCATCACGGGCTGGAGCTGGTGGCGCAACGTCATCCTGCCCGGCATCTTCCCCTACTACGTGACGGGCGCGCTGACGGCCTCGGGCGGCTCCTGGAACGCCGCGATCGTGGCGGAATACGTGAAGTGGGGCGACGACAAGGTGGCGGCCCACGGCATCGGGGCCTACATCGCACGGGCGACGGAGGCGGGCGACTTCCCCCGCATCGTGCTCGGCGTCGCGGTGATGAGCGTGTTCGTGATCCTGTTCAACCGCCTGCTGTGGCGCCCGCTGTTCGGCTTCGCCGAGCGGCGCCTGCGCCTGACCTGAAGGGGTTCCCACCATGCTGGACAAGGCCCCGACCGCCGCGGCCCTGCTCGAAGTCCGCCACGTCACCCAGCGCTACAAGGGTGCCGCGACCGAGGACGAGGGGCCGCCCGTGCTCCAGGACGTGTCCACCCAGCTCGCCTCGGGCGAGATCGTGGGGCTGCTCGGACGCTCGGGCTGCGGCAAGTCCACCCTGCTGCGCATCGTGTCGGGGCTGATCGCGCCGTCGTCGGGCGAGATCATTTACGAGGGCAAGGTGCTGCGCGGGCCCGCCGACCGCGTCGCCATGGTGTTCCAGAGCTTCGCGCTGTTCCCGTGGCTGTCGGTGCTCGCCAACGTGGAGCTCGGCCTGAAGGCGCTGCGCGTGCCGGCCGACGAGGCGCGCCGCCGCTCGCTGGCCGCCATCGACCTGATCGGGCTCGACGGCTTCGAGTCCGCCTATCCCAAGGAGCTGTCGGGCGGCATGCGCCAGCGCGTGGGCTTCGCGCGCGCGCTCGTCACCCACCCCAACATCCTGCTCATGGACGAGCCCTTCTCGGCGCTCGACGTGCTGACGGCCGAGACGCTGCGCTCCGACCTGATCGACCTGTGGATGGAAGGGCGGATGCCCATCAAGACCATCTTGATGGTCACCCACAACATCGAGGAGGCGGTGCTGATGTGCGACCGCATCCTGGTGCTGTCCTCCCATCCCGGCCGGATCGCCTCCGAGATCAAGGTCACGCTGCCCCACCCGCGCAACCGGCTCGACCCGGAGTTCCGCCAGCTCGTGGACAACATCTACGCGCTGATGACCCGGCGCTCGACCCCCAAGCAGACCCGCGAAGGGCTGTTCCCCGGCACCGGGATCGGCATGGTGCTGCCGGACGTGTCCACCAACCTGATCGCGGGCCTGATCGAGGAGGTCGCGGCCCCGCCCTACAACGGACGGGCGGACCTGCCGCACCTGGCCGACTCGCTGCAGATGGAGATCGACGACCTGTTCCCCATCGCCGAAACCCTCCAGCTCATGCGGTTCGCCGAGATCGAGGAAGGCGACATCCGCCTGGCCCCGGCCGGCCGCAGGTTCGCGGACGCCGAGGTGGACGTGCGCAAGAAGCTGTTCGGCGACCACCTGCTCGCCTTCGTGCCGCTGGCGGCCCGGGTCAAGCTCGTGCTGAACGAGCGCCCCTCCCACGTGGCGCCCGCCTCCCGCTTCCGCGAGGAGCTGGAGGACTACATGTCCGAGGACTACGCGGACCGGACGCTGCGCACCGCCATCAACTGGGGCCGCTACGGGGAGCTGTTCGCCTACGACGAGTCCGGGCAGTCGTTCAGCCTGGAGAACCCGGAGTAGGCCTCAGCCCGCGAACCACGGCCGCAGCGCCCCGTGGACGACCCGCGCGAGCTCGGCCGCGTTGGGCGTGTCGGAGTGGACGCAGAAGCACTCGGCCCGCATGGGCAGGTCGCGGCCGCCCACCGTCGTGGCCAGGCCGTGCTCGGCGACGCGGACCGCGCGGCGGGCGGCCTCCGCGGGGTCCCTGGCGTCGTGCTCGCGCGTGATGACGAGCTTGCCCTCGTCCGAATAATCGAGGTCGATGTAGTATTCGGGGATGAAGGCGAGCCCGTGCGCGCGGTAGACCTCCTCGTGCAGCGTGCCCGCCATGCCGAGCACGGGGACGCCGAACGGCTTGACGGCCGCCGCGACCGCGGCCGCCACGCCTTCGTCGCGCGACGCCATGCCGTACAGCGCGCCGTGCGGCTTGACGTGGTTGAGGTGCAGGCCTTCCGCGTCCAGGAAGCCCTTGAGCGCGCCCACCTGGTAGGTGACGCAGGCCTGCAGCTCGTCGGGCGCCATCTTCATCTCGCGGCGCCCGAACCCCTGCAGGTCGGGCAGGGAGGGGTGGGCGCCCACCGCCACGCCGTGCCGCTTGGCGAGCTTGACCGTGTGCGCCATCACGGCAGGGTCGCCCGCGTGGAAGCCGCAGGCCACGTTGGCGATGTGGATGAAGGGCATCAGGCCGGCGTCGTCGCCGCAGCGGAACAGCCCGAACCCCTCGCCCATGTCGCAGTTGATGCTGACCGCCATGTATCCGTTCCCTCTGCCGCGGACCTGGGAGCCTCGGCCCGGGCGGCGGCCTCCGTCAAGCCGCAGGGTTTTAAGCTCGGGTCAACGCGACCGTTGCCGGGCAATGCCCTTCTCCCCGGAGGGGCGAAGGGCAGAACCGGCAGGCGTTACCGCGAGTTGGAAGCCCGAAGTCAAGCTGGCCGACCCTGGACCGATCGGGCGAGTTGTGGGCAAGATCGCGGCCGGCGCGCGCCGCCGCTCCCGAGGACTCCATGGCGACCACCACCGTTCCCTGCCCGCTGCCCGGCACCTTCTACCGCAGGCCCGCGCCCGACCAGCCGGCCTTCAAGGAGGTGGGCGACGCGGTCGCGCCCGGCGACACGGTGGGGCTGGTCGAGGTCATGAAGTCGTTCACGGCCGTGGCCGCGGAGGTGGGGGGCCGCGTGGCGGCCTTCCACGTGGGAGACGAGGACGCCGTGATGGCGGGCCAGCCGCTCCTCGACATCGAGAGCTGAGGGATGCCGGTGGACGGTCGCGCCCGCGCGTTGCAGGGCCTGTTTCGAACGGCGCGGCCCGGCCCGCGCGACGGGGAGGGGGCATGACGGCGCGGTATTCCTTCGGCGGCGACGAGCACCTGTTCGTCGAGGTGGACGAGGCCATGTCGCTGGAGGCCTTCTTCCGCAGCCTGTTCCTGTGCCGGGCCATCAAGGAGAGCCGCATCGCGGGCGTCACCGAGATCTGCCCCGCCAACGCCTCCCTCCAGGTCAAGTTCGACCCGGACCGGATCGCGCCCGACGACCTGAAACGCGAGGTGCAGGCGCTTGAGGCCTCCGCGGGGCGGGCCGAGCCGGTGCTCGACACGCGCATCGTCGAAATGCCGGTGCTCTACAACGACCCCTGGACGCACGAGACCCTGATGCGCTTCCGCGAGCGCCACCAGGACCCCACCGGCACCGACCTCGACTACGCGGCCCGCGTCAACGGCTACGGGGACGTGGACGCCTTCATCGCGGCCCATTCGGGCTCGCCCTGGTTCGTGTCCATGGTGGGCTTCGTGGCGGGGCTGCCCTTCCTCTACCAGATGGTCGAGCGCGCGCGGCAGATCCAGACCCCAAAATACCTGCGGCCGCGCACCGACACGCCCAAGCTGACGGTCGGGCACGGCGGCTGCTTCGGCTGCGTCTACTCCGTGCGGGGGGCGGGGGGCTACCAGATGTTCGGCGTGACCCCCATGCCGATCTACGACCCCAGGCAGGAGGTGAGCTACCTGCGCGAGTTCATGATCTTCTTCCGCCCGGGCGACATCGTGCGCTTCAGGCCCGTGGACCGCGAGAGCTACGACCAGGCCGTGCGCGACGTGGAGGCGGGGCGCTTCGCCCCGGCCGTGCGGCCCGTGCGCTTCGACCTCACCGCCTTCACGGCCGCGCCCGCCGCCTACAACCAGGGCCTCGACGAGGTGCTCCATGGCCGTTGAGGTGATCAAGCCCGGCCTCGCCACCACGGTGCAGGACCTCGGCCGTCCCGGCTACTACGACATCGGCATCCCGTTGTCGGGCGCCATGGACCGCTTCGCGCTGCGCGTCGCCAACCTGCTGGTAGGCAACGACGAGGGCGATGCGGGGCTCGAAATCGTGTTTCTGGGACCGGAACTGCGCTTCGACCGCGACGCGGTCGTGGCCGTGACGGGCGCGGACCTTCCCCCGAAACTCGACGGCGCGCCCTGCCCGGCCTGGGAGGCCTTCCCCGTCCGGGCGGGTCAGGTGCTGTCCTTCGACTTCCTCAAGCGCGGCGCGCGCGCCTACCTGGCGGTCGCGGGCGGCGTCGACGTGCCGAGCGTGCTGGGCAGCCGTTCCACCTACGCGCTGGGCGCGCTCGGCGGGCTGGACGGCCGCGCGCTGAAGGCGGGCGACGCGCTGCCCGTCGGGGCGCCGCGGGGCGGGGCGGTTTCGGGGCGGCCCGTGCCGGACGACCTGCGCCTGAGCGCCCGGCCGGTGGACGCCTTGCGCATGATGCCGGGCCTTTACGAGCACCGCGTCGCGCGCGAGGCGTCCCGAAACTTCTTCGCCGACACCTGGGCGGTGGCGCCCGAGGCCGACCGCATCGGCTACCGCTTCCGCGGCGGCCGCCCGCTCGCCTTCGTGGACCGCGAGCAGCCGTTCGGGGCGGGCTCGGACCCCAGCAACATCGTGGACAGCTGCTACCCCTACGGCTCGATCCAGGTGCCGGGCGGCACGGAGCCCATCGTGCTGCACCGCGACGCCGTGTCGGGCGGCGGCTACTTCATGCTGGGCACGGTGATCTCGGCCGACATGGACGCGATCGGCCAGCTCCAGCCCCACGCGAAGCTCCGCTTCGTCCCCGTCACCATGGAGGACGCGCTCGCCGCGCGGCGGGAGCGGCGCGCGGCGCTGGACCAAGTGCGGGCGGCGCTGGCCTGACACGGCGGCCGCGCCGGTCGCGGTCCTGCCTGCACCGGCCGGCCGGATCGCTTCGCTCCGCTCGCAATGACGACACCGTGATCCGTGAGCGTTCGCGAGAAAGCGCCGGCAAGCAAAGCGTTAACCGCGTCCCCCTAACGTCCTTGCCGTGTTCGCGTCCGCGTTGAGTTACGCCGATGGATAACAACCTGCTCCTGACGGTGCTGCTCGGGGTCGTGGCGGTCGGCGCGGTGGTGTTCGTGGCCTACCCCTACCTGTCGGGCGACATCAAGGCCGAGCGCCGCCGGGAAGCGTTGCAGGCCCCGGGGGCCAAGCGCGCCGACAGCCGGGCCTTGGACGCCGCCAACCGCCGCAAGCAGGTCTCCGAAAGCCTCAAGGAGATCGAGGGGCGCGGCAACCGCAAGGCCACGCTGGAGCACCGCATCGGCCAGGCGGGCCTGGAGTGGACCCGCCAGACCTTCTACGTGATCAGCGCCGGCGCGGCGGTCGGGCTCGGCGCCCTGGTCTACCTCCTGTCCGGTAATGCGCTGATGGGCGCCGCGGCCCTCGGCGTGGGGGGCCTGGGGCTGCCGCGCTGGTACCTGGCGCGGCGCCGCAAGCGCCGGATCGCCAAGTTCCTGCACGAGTTCCCCACCGCCGTGGACGTGATCGTGCGCGGCATCAAGGCCGGCCTGCCGCTCGGCGACTGCCTCCGGGTGATCGCGGCCGAGGCGGCCGAGCCCGTGCGCTCGGAGTTCCGCCACATCGTCGAGGCGCAGTCGATCGGCCTCACCCTGACCGAGGCGGTGGAGCGCCTCCCCGAGCGGGTGCCGGTGCCCGAGGCCAACTTCTTCGCGATCGTGATCAGCATCCAGCAGAAGGCGGGCGGCAACCTGTCGGAGGCGATGGGCAACCTGTCGCGCGTGCTGCGCGACCGCAAGAAGATGAAGGCCAAGGTCAAGGCCGTGTCCTCGGAGGCCAAGTCCTCGGCCGCGATCATCGGCGCCATGCCCCCGATCATGGGCCTGCTGCTCTACCTGACCTCGCCCCGCTACATCGAGCTCCTATGGATCACCGACGGGGGCCGTATGATGCTGGCGGTGGCCGCGACCTGGATGGGCGTGGGGGTCCTGGTGATGAAGAAGATGATCAGCTTCGAGATCTGACCCGAGGCCCCGACCTCCCCCGTCTCCTTCTCCGGCGGACCGCCATGCTCGACCTGATCTACGCCAAGATGGCCGACTCGCAGTTCCTGACCGGGCTGCTGGTCGCGGTGGCGGCGGCCGCCACCGTCCTGTCGGTCGCGATGCCCTTCCTGCAGACCGACACGCTCGGCAAGCGCATGAAGGCCGTGTCGGTGGAGCGCGACCGCATCCGGGCCCGCGAGCGCGACCGGCTCGCCAAGACGACGGGCAAGCGCGCCTCGCTCCGCTCGGAACCCAAGGCCTACATGCGCGAGGTGGTGCAGCGCTTCAGCCTGGGGGAATGGCTCGGCACCGACAGGGCCAAGGCGCAGCTCGCCAACGCGGGCTTCCGCGGCCCCCAGGCCGAGACCGCCTTTCTGTTCTTCCGCCTGGTGTCGCCGATCGGGGCGGGGCTCGCCACGGCCTTCTACATCTTTGTCGTGCTTGACCCGGACTACTCGCTGCCGATCCGGCTCGGGGCCTGCATCCTGGCCGCCTACGTGGGCATCAAGGCGCCCGAGCTCTACCTGTCCAACGCCACCTCGAAGCGCCGCAAGTCGATCAGCCGCGCCTACCCGGACGCGCTCGACCTGCTGCTGATCTGCGTGGAGTCGGGCATGTCGGTCGAGCACGCCTTCCGCAAGGTCGCGAACCAGATCGGCGTCCAGTCCGTGCCGCTCGCCGAGGAGCTGACGCTGGTGACGGCGGAACTCTCCTACCTCCCCGACCGCCGCGCGGCCTACGAGAACTTCGGCAAGCGGACGGGGCTCGAAAGCGTCCGCGCGCTGGTGACCGTGCTGGTCCAGGCCGAGCGCTACGGCACCCCGCTCGGCGCGGCGCTGCGCGTGCTCAGCCAGGAAAGCCGCGACGCCCGCATGACGGAGGCCGAGAAGAAGGCCGCGAGCCTGCCCCCGAAGCTGACCGTGCCGATGGTGCTGTTCTTCCTGCCGGTGCTGTTCATCATCATCATCACGCCCGCCGCCATCCAGGTCATGGCGAACACCAAGTAGGGTTGCGCGAGGCCGCGCGGGCTGCCAAAGCCTCGCCTCATGTCCACCCTCCGCGCGACCCCGGCCCCCACCCGGATGGGGGCGCCCGACGTCCTGAGGGGCATGGGGCTGGGTGCGCTGGGCTACACCTGCTTCGCGCTCCAGGACGCCAACGTGAAGTGGCTCGGAGCCCTTTACGCGGTGCCCGAGATTCTGCTGGTGCGCAGCGTCGTCATCATCGCGCTGGCGCTCGCGATCGGCCGCGGCCGGGGCGCCGCGGCGCTGCTGCGCAGCCCCGCCAAGGGCTCGATCCTGCTGCGGGCCGCGCTGATGCTGGTGGCCTGGCTCTGCTACTACAACGCCGCGCCGCGGCTGCCTCTGGGGCAGCTCACCACCCTCTACTTCGCGGCGCCGATCGTGGCCGTGGTCCTGTCCGTGCCGGTGCTGCGCGAGCGGGTCGGCGCCGCGCGGTGGCTGGCGGTGGGGACGGGCTTCCTCGGCGTGCTGGTCACGGCCGATCCGGGCGCCGCGGTGGACCTCGTGCCGGCCGGCCTCGCGCTGTTCGCGGCCTGCTGCTGGGGCGGCAGCGTGGTGCTGGTGCGGCTGATCAGCCGCACGGACTCGACCGTCAACCAGATGCTGGTCACCAACGCGCTGTTCGCGGCGGCCTGCGCGCCCATGCTGTTCGGCCATTGGCACACCCCCGACGCCTTCAGCCTCGCCCTGATGGTGGGGCTCGGCTGCGCGAGCGGGCTCGGGCAGTTCTTCCTGTACGAGGGCTTCCGCTACGCGCCCGCCTCCGTGCTGGCCCCCATCGAGTACACCGGGCTCGTGTGGGCCTTTGCGCTGGGCTACGCGATCTGGGGCGAGGTCCCGGGCGCGCACGTCTTCGCGGGCGCGGGGCTGATCGTGGCGAGCAGCCTGGCGCTCGTCTGGGTGGAGCGGCGCAGGGCCGTGCGGCTCCGGGCGGTTTAGAGGGGTGCCGCTTACCGCGGCTTAAGCCGTCCCGCCTTAAGCTCCCCGAAGCCGTCCCGAAGGTCCGGTGGCGGTCGGCGTGAAGCGGAGGTCGCCCGTGTCGGACGTGGTGGTGGAGCGGCCCCGGGCCCGGAGTCGGGGCGCGCGGGAGATCGTGGACGGCCTCGGCTACGACGCCGATTTCATCTGGGCCTTCGACCGCTACAAGGACACGGTCGTGGCACTCGCGCGCGAGGGCGCGCTCACCCGCCACCTCGACATCGGCGGCGGCCGCGACCCCCTGTTCCAGCCCGACGAGCTCGACCGCTTCGGGTTCGACGTGACGCTGAACGACGTCTCGGCCCGCGAGCTCGCCCTCGCGCCCGACCGCTACCGCAAGGTCCACTGCGACATCACGGCGGACGCGGCGCCCGCGCTGCTGGGCGCGAACCGCTACGACCTCGCCTACTGCCGCATGGTGATGGAGCACGTGGCGGACGTGCCCAGGATGTGGCGCGTCATCCACGACGTGCTGGCGCCCGGCGGGGTGGCGGTGAGCTTCTTCCCCACGCTCTACGCGCCCCCGTTCCTGCTGAACCGGCTGGTGCCCGAGACGGTGTCCAGCTTCGTCCTGCACGCGATCGACCGGAACCGGGGCGAGGAAGGCGACAACCCCAAGTTCCCGGCCTTCTACGACCATTGCGTGAGCGGCGAGGGCAAGCTCAGGCCCATGCTCGCCGGCGCCGGCTTCTCGGACGTCACCGTGCTGCCATTCTGGGGCTATTCCTACTTCTGGAAGTTCCCCGTGCTGCGCCAGGTCGACGCCGCCTTCACGGCGCTCGCGCGCAGGCGGGACTGGCGGGCGGTGTCGAGCTTCGCCTACGTGATCGCGCGCAAGGCCGCGGACCAGCCGGGCGGTGCCGCGGCGTGACGGCCCCGGCGCCCGCGCCTTCGGCTCAGGCCAGCCCGGCCTCCACCAGGTGGCAGACCGCCCCGCCCTGAGCGGGGTCCATGCCGGGGGGCGGAGATCGTCCCACCTGCTCGGCCCAGGTCACGATGTCGCTCGCCTCGACGTGCCAGCCGTGACGCGGGAACCAGGCGTCCGGGGCGGCGGGCGGGCCTTCCCGCATGAGCCGCGCAAGCGCCGCGACGTCGTCGGCCCCGTCGCGGCCGGCGCGCCGCGCGGCTTCGACGGTCACGCCCACGGCATACACCGCGAGCAGGCGGCTGCCCGGGGCGGACACGCGGCTCACCTCCGCCAGCAGCCGGTCGGCCTGCGCGGGGCCCGGGTATCCCAGGATGCCTTCCAGCAGCCACAGCGTGGGTCGGTTGGGGGTGAAGCCCGTCGCCCGCAGCGGGCTCCGCCAGTCTCCGGTCAGGTCGGCCGGGACCGTGACGAGGCGGGTCGCCGGGGGCAGGGCGGCACGTCGCGCGACCTTGTTCTTGAAGGCGAGCACGTCGGACTTGTCGAGTTCGTAGACCACCGTACTCGTGGGCCAGGGCAGGCGATAGGCGCGGTCGTCGAGGGCCGCGGCGAGCACGACGACCTGGGTCAGGCCCGCTCCGACCCCCGCCAGGAGCCTCTCATCCAGGAACACGGTCCGCAGCGCCAGGTAGTTCCTCTACAGCCAATCGAAGTCGGCGCTCGGGCGGAGCGGCCGGCGCGGACCGCCGCCCGCCGCGACGCGTCCGGTCTCGTCCTCGACCAGGGACACCACGGCCGTAGCGAACGGGTCGTGGAACAGGCCGTCCGGCCTGGCGGACTCGATGGCGCGTGCGCCCGCAGTCTGGATGGCGGCGAAGCCGACGGCGGTCGGGATCTCAAGAACGCTCGTGCTTCGCCTGGCCCCCTTGTTGCGCCGGCCGAACCCCTCGGCGGCACGGCTCGTCGGGGGTCCTCGCCGTCACTCTTGGGCCGTCGCGGCCAGACTGCAACCCGCGGCGGCGGGACGACCTCGATGGGAATTGGGTCGCGCGGCCGACCTCGACTACGGTGTGCCTTCGCGCTTTCGGAGGAATCGGCATGGCTTGGGAACAGGGTGCGCGGACGGGCGGGCGGATCCTCGTGGACCAACTCGTGGCCCAGGGCGTCGGGCACGTGTTCTGCGTGCCGGGGGAAAGCTACCTCGCGGTGCTGGACGCCCTCCACGACGCGCCGGTCGCGCTCACCGTCTGCCGGCAGGAGGCCGGGGCCGCCATGATGGCTGACGCGGTGGGGCGCCTCACCGGGCGGCCGGGGATCGCCATGGTGACGCGCGGGCCGGGCGCCACCAACGCCGCGCACGGGCTGCACATCGCCGAGCACGACTCGGTACCCCTCGTCCTGTTCGTGGGGCAGGTGGAGCGCGCCATGCGGGGGCGCGGGGCTTTCCAGGAGATGGACTACGCGGCCCTGTTCGGCTCGGTCGCCAAATGGGTGGTGGAGATCGACGACCCCGCCCGCATCCCCGAGCTGGTGGGGCGCGCCTTCCACACCGCCATGCAGGGCCGGCCCGGCCCCGTGGTGGTGTCGCTGCCCGAGGACATGCTGGTGGAAACCGCCGCCGTCCCCGACGCGCCGCGGGTGGAGCCGGCGCTGTCCTGGCCGGGGCTCACGCAGATGGCCGCGCTGCAGAAGCTGCTCTGGGCGGCCGAGCGTCCGGTGGCCGTGCTGGGCGGTGGCGGCTGGGACGGCCGGGCGGTCGCGGCGGTCGCGCGCTTCGCCGGGCGGTTCGACCTGCCCGTCGCGACCTCGTTCCGCCGCGCCGGGCTGTTCGACGCGGGCCATCCGAGCTACGCGGGCGAGATCGGCATCGGACCCAACCCGAAACTGCGCGACCGCATCGCGGACGCCGACCTCGTGCTGCTCGTGGGCGGGCGGATGGCGGAGGTGCCCTCCCAGGGCTACACGCTGCTGGATGTCCCGAACCCTCGCCAGGCGCTCGTCCACGTCCACCCGGACCCGGCCGAGCTCGGCCGGGTCTACCACCCGCGGCTCGGCATCCAGGCCTCGCCGCAGTGCTTCGCGGCCTCCCTCGAAGCCGCGCAGCCCCCGCCCGGCGGCGTGCCCTGGGGCGAACGGACCCGGGCCGCGCGGGCCGACTACCTCGCCTGGACCGAGCGGCCGCCCGCGCCCGCGCCGGGACCCGTCGACATGGGCGAGATCGTCTGCGCCCTGCGCGAGCACCTGCCCGCGGACGCGATCCTGGCCAACGGGGCGGGCAACTACGCGATCTGGGTCAACCGCTTCTCGCGCCACCGGGGGTTCGGGACCCAGCTCGCCCCGACCTCCGGCTCGATGGGCTACGGCCTGCCCGCGGCGGTGGCGGCCAAGCGCCTCCACCCGGAGCGGAGGGTCGTGTGCTTCGCGGGCGACGGCTGCTTCCTGATGAACGGGCAGGAGTTCGCGACCGCGGTCCACCACGGCCTGGCCGTGATCGTCGTGGTGGTCGACAACGGCATGTACGGCACGATCCGCATGCACCAGGAGCGCGAGTACCCCGCGCGCGTGTCGGGCACGGCGCTCACCAACCCCGACTTCGCGGCGCTGGCCCGCGCCTACGGCGGCCACGGGGAAACGGTGCGCGAGACCGCGGGCTTCATGCCCGCCTTCGCGCGGGCCGCGGCCTCGGGCAAGCCCGCCATCCTGCACGTGCTGGTCGACCCCGAGGGCCTGACCCCCACCCAGACCATCTCGGGACTGCGGGCGCGGACGGGCTAGCCGCCCGCGAAGAACCGCTCCGACGCGGCCCGCACCCGCGCGGCCCCGAGGCCGAACCGGGCGGCGAGGCGGTCGTCGAGCAGCCGGCCTTCGCGGTTGACCGCGGCGATCAGCCCGCGCCGCCAGTCCGCGTAGGGCCCGTGCAGGTCCGAGTGGTTTTCGCTCGTGTTGACCAGGTAGGCGCCGCCGGTGGGCAGGTCGGCCAGGCCCACGCCGCGGTCCCGCGCTTCCTCCACCCAGCGGTGGTGGGAGCGCAGCACCGCGAACGGGTCGCGGCGGACGGGGTCGGGGTCCCCGGGCCGCAGCAGCGCGACCGTGCTGGAGCCGCACAAGCGGTGGAAGGGCTCGGAGAACACGTCCACCTGCGGCAGCGCCGCGGCGCGGAGGCTCCGGAAGTCGAGCGCGACGCCGCGGGCGACGAGGCCGCCGACGTGGTCCGGGCCGACGAGGGCGCGCGCGACCTCCACCGTGCGGACGTCCACCCAGTCGTCGGCGTCGAGCAGCATGAGCAGCCCCCCGCCCCGCCCCATCACGACGTCGTTGAGGGCGTGCTTCTTGCGCCCGCTGTCGTCGTTGTGCGGGCCGGTGTCGCGCACCGGCCAGCCGGCCGACAGGAAGGTGTAGCGCCCGTCGCCGTCCATGGCCGTGCGCGGGCGGTCGTGGCCCATCACCACGACCCGAAATCGGCCGTCGGTCTGCGCCAGGACCGATCCGAGCGTCAGGTCGAGCAAAGCCTCGATGAGCGCCCAGTTCCCGGCCCCGGCGCGCGGCGTGAGCGCGATGCCGAAATGGAAGGGGACGGGGGACATGCCCGCGAGCATCCCGCCCCCGCCCGGCTCCCGTCAACGCGGCCTAAAGCGGCAGGCGGGCTCGGGGAGGCCCGCCCGGCACGCGGGCGCCGCGGGTGGGCGGCGTTCTCACCCCTTGTCCCCCACCGAGCGGCCGAGCAGCTTGGCCATCTCCTCTTCCAACGACTCCAGCGTGTCCAGCGTCGTGGGCAGGGGCGGGCGGGCGGCTTCGGGGACCGCCGGCGGGGGAGCCGGGTCCCGGGCGGGTGCCGGGCCGGGCAAGGGGGCGGGTGAGGCAGCCGACGCCTGCGCCGGTGCGGCTGTGGCCTCGGCGTCCGCCTGGATCGCGGCTTCGGACGGGCCCGGCGCCTGCCCGTCCCGGCGCGTCGCGGCCGATGTCACGCGCGACAGGGGTGACGGCCTGAGCGGGGGCGCCGCGGGACGCTGCGGCAGGGGTCCCGGTGGCCGCGGTTGCAGGGCCGGGCGCGGCGCGGGCGCGCCCGGCGACCGGGACGGGAAACCGGGCAGCGGCCGAGGTCCCGGCTGCGTCGCGGGTCTGGCAGGCGGCGCCACCGGTTCGGCCGACAGCGGGCCCGGGGCGGGGGTGGGACCGCGGACCGCGTCCGGCAGCGGCACGGTTGGCGCGGGCGGGGGCGGTTCCGCGGGGAGCGTCGCCGGGATCGTGGGCGGCATCGCGGACGCGGGCGTGGGGGCGTGGTCGGCCGGCGCGACCGGAAGGGCCGGGGGCGACAGGGCCGCCTCCTTGTCCCGGCCCGGTGCCGCCCCGGCGGCCTGGGCGCGCACGATCGCGGGCTCGATCAGCAGGTCGTTCGGACCGCCGATCAGGATCAGGTGCTCGACGTTGTCGCGCCGGATCAGCACGAGCTGCCGCTGCCGGTCCAGGTCGAAGGCGTCCACCACGCCCAGCCGGGGCTGGCGGGACCGGCCGCCCGACACGTTGAGCCGCGCCCCGAACAGCTTGCTCCGGAACACGGCGAGCACCACCAGAACCGCCAGCACGAGCAGGGCGCCGAGAAACAGCGCCTTGTTGCCACTCAGCGCGCCAAAAGACTGCATGGGCTTTGTCCGCCTCTCGACACAAAACGCAACTAGTGTTGAAGTGTAACATCTCGGCGGCCCGAGCGCGCGGGGAAGGTTAACGAATGGTTAACGCGCTGTCCCCCGCAATCTCGCCGCCATCCCCGCCCCGGAAGCGACCGCCCCACCGCGCATGACCGACACTCCCGCAGTCGCCTTCGACCGGGCCGAACGCGTCGGCAACCCCCTGCTCGTGGTGGGGCTCGCCTTTGTGCTGATCGGCGCCACCGCCGCGGCCTCCCTGCTGCCCCAGGCCCAGGCGAACCACCTGACGCTGGGCCTGCTCGCGGCCCTGGCCCTGATCGGGCTCGTGGCGCTCTTCTTCTACGCCGTGGGCTTCCTCCAGTTCGCCGGGCAGGCCGCCCGCAACGACCTCACCAAGCTGATCGCCGACACCAGCGCCGAGGGGATGCTGGTGACCGAGGGCGAGAGCCGCGTCGTCTACGCCAACGAGAGCTATTTCGCGCTCGCGGGCGCCTCCCGCGCGTCCGACCTCCGCGTGGTGCCGCGGTTGTTCGCGGGGCCGCCGGAGGTGTCGGAAGCCATCTACCGGCTCGCCCAGGCCGCGCGCGAGGGCCGGCGCGCCACCGAGGAGATGCGGCTGTCGCCCCCGCTCGCGGGGAGCGGCGACGTCGCGTGGTACCGCGTCCGCGTCCGACCCGTCCCCGGGCCGCGGGGCCGCCATCGGGCCCTGTGGACCGTGGCCGACGTGACCCACGAGCGCGAGCGGCACGAGAACGTCTTCCAGGAGCTTCAGCACGCCATCGACTACCTCGACCACGCGCCCGCGGGCTTCTTCTCCGCGGGGCCGGACGGGCAGATCAGCTACCTCAACGCCACGCTCGCGACCTGGCTCGACTACGATCTGGCCCAGGTGGGCTCGGGCGGGCTCACCGTGGCCGACATCACGGCGGGCGACGCCGGCGCCATGCTCACCGTGGTCAGCGGCGGCCCGGGCGAGGTGAAGACCGAGCAGTTCGACATCGACCTCAAGCGCCGCAACGGCCAGAGCTTCCCGGTCCGCGTGCTGCACCGGGTGGCGTTCGCGGAGGACCGCCTGGCGGGGCCGTCCCGCACCCTGGTGATCAGCCGCGAGCCGGGCGAGGAGCCGGCCGAGAACCTGCGCGCCGCCGAGGTGCGCTTCGCCCGCTTCTTCAACTCGACCCCGATGGCCATCGCGTCCTTCGAGGCGGCCGGCGCCATGACCCGCTCCAACGCGGCCTTCGTGCGGCTGTTCGGCGACGCGCTGCGGACGGACGGCGGCGGCCTCCGGGCGCTCTACGCCGGGCTCGTCGAGCGCGACCGCGGCGCCCTGCAGGCCGCGGTCGCGGCCGCCTTCGGGGGGAAGGGCGACATCCCGCCCGTCGACGTGACCCTGGCCGGCGCCCCGGAGCGGGCGGCGCGCCTGTTCGTGTCGGCGGGCGAGAGCGGCACCGGGGGCGCCACGGCCAACCTGTTCGCGCTGGAGACCACCGAGCAGCGCACGCTCCAGGAGAGCTTCGCCCAGGCGCAGAAGATGCAGGCCGTGGGCCAGCTCGCGGGCGGCGTCGCGCACGACTTCAACAACGTGCTGACCGCGATCCTGGGCTATTCCGACCTCCTGCTCGCCAACCACCGGCCGACCGACCCGTCCTTCCAGGACATCATGCAGATCAAGCAGAACGCCAACCGGGCCGCGGGCCTGGTGCGGCAGCTGCTCGCCTTCTCGCGGCGCCAGACGCTGCGCCCGGAGGTGCTGCAGCTGGGCGACGTCCTGTCCGACCTCAACAACATGATGCGCCGGCTGGTCGGTGAGACGATCGAGATCGACGTCAAGCACGGCCGCGACCTGTGGCTCGTCAAGGCCGACCTGAACCAACTCGAACAGGTGGTCGTCAACCTGGTGGTCAACGCCCGCGACGCCATGCCGAACGGCGGCAAGATCGGGGTGCGCACCCGCAACGTGCCGCCCGAGGACTGCGACGGCTTGGGCGAGACGTCCCTGGTGCCCGCAGCCTACGTCCTGGTCGAGATCACCGACAGCGGCACCGGCATCCCTGCCGACGTGCTCCCCAAGATCTTCGAGCCGTTCTTCACCACCAAGGAGGTGGGCAAGGGCACGGGCCTGGGCCTGTCGATGGTCTACGGCATCATCAAGCAGACCGGCGGCTACGTGTTCTGCAGGAGCAGGCTCGGCGAGGGCACGACGTTCCGGATCCTGCTGCCGCGCCACGTGCCCGAACCCGTGGAGGACGTCGCCAAGAAGGAGGTCGCCAAGCCCGTGGCCGCCGACCTCACCGGGCACGGCACCGTGCTCCTGGTCGAGGACGAGGAAGCGGTCCGCGCCTTCGGCGCGCGCGCGCTCGCCTCGCGCGGCTACACGGTGCTGGAGGCCGCCTCGGGCGTGGAGGCCCTCCAGGTGGTGGAGGACACCCTCGACCCCATCGACCTGATCGTGTCGGACGTGGTCATGCCGGAGATGGACGGCCCCACCATGTTCGTCGAGCTGCGCAAGCGCGGCATCGACGCCAAGGTCGTGTTCGTGTCGGGCTATGCGGACGACGCGTTCCGCAAGACGCTGCCCGAAGGCGGCAAGTTCGAGTTCCTGCCAAAGCCCTTCAGCCTGAAGCAGCTCGTCGAGACCGTGAAGGCCAACATCAGGACCTGACGCCAGGCCTCACAACCGGCTCAGGAATCCCGCGAAGGCCATCAACCCTTCCGGCCACGGCCCGTGGCCGGACTGGTCGTTGACGCATCCCGCCTCGCCCGCGTCGATCAGCCTGGAGCCCCAGTCGAGCGCGAGGCCCTCGCTGTCGCGATAGGTCGAGTGTGGATCGCTGCGGCTCGCGACCAGCACCGAGGGGCAGGGCAGGGGCGCGGTCGGGAACGGCACGAAGCCCGGACCGATCGACCGCCGGTCCTGCCCCTCGCGGACGGTCGCCTCCGACGGGGGCGCCACCAGGAAGGCGCCCGCCAGCGCCGGTGGGTCGGCATCCGTCACCGCCGCGGCCAGCGCGATCACCCCCAGGCCGTGGGCCAGCGCCACGACGGGCCGCCCCGCGTCGTCCACCAGCGCGCCGCGGACGGCGCCGACCCAGGACGCGCGCTCGGGCCGGTCCCACGACACCTGCCGCACCCGCCGCGCGGTGGGCAGCTTGGCCTGCCAGCGCGACTGCCAGTGGCCCGGACCGGAGTCGCCCAGGCCGGGGATGATCAGGATCGTGACGTCGCGGCTGCGCATGCGGGCTCCGGCCGGGGAAAACGGGGTCGCACGGGGCGCCTTGGGCGAAACCTAACGTCCGGCGCCCCGTTGTGTTGGCAAACGATCATGGAGCGCGTCTTGATCAAGTTTCTCGTGACAGCGGGGGGCGCGGCCCTCCTCGGCCTGGTGCAGCCGGCCGCGGCCCAGACCGCGACCGCGACGTCGCCGTCCGCGTCCTCGTCGTCCAGCACCTCGAACCCCGGCACGCCGCCATCGGGCGGCACGGCCTCGCCCACCCCCGGCGTGTCGGCCTCGAACGGCAACACCAAGCAGGACCATGACGAGGAGAACAAGAACAACAAGATCCAGTCGATCTGCAAGGGCTGCTGAGGTCGTCAGCCACCCCGGCGGCTGCCCGGCCGCCGCGGCCCCTCCACCAGGCGCACGACCGCGCCGCGCAGGGTGCGGACGTCCTGCTCGCTCATCTCCAGCCGGTGCAGGATGTTGCGGAGGTTGCGCCGCATCACGGGCTGCTTGTTGTCCGGCTTGAAATAGTCCGCGGCGGTCAGCTGCGCTTCCAGGTAGTCGAAGAAGGACAGCACCTGCTCGCGCGGGGCCCGCGGCCAGCGCCGCGCCTCGGCGAAGGGCGCTGCCGCGGCGGCGCCCGAGGCGCGCCGCCACTCGTAGGCCACCAGCAGCACGGCCTGCGCGAGGTTGAGCGACCCGTAGGCGGGGCTGACCGGAAAGGTCATGACCGCGTCGGCGAGGGCCACCTCGTCGTTGTCGAGCCCGGTGCGCTCGGGGCCGAACAGGATGCCGTGGCGCTCGCCCCGCGCCTCGGCCTCGCCCGTCTCGGCCATGGCCGGCTCGGGCAGCACCACGCGCTTGCCCTGGCCGCGCTCCCGCGCCGTGGTGGCCCACAGGAAGGCGAGGTCGGCGACGGCTTCGCCCAGCGTCGGAAAGATGCGGGCGGTCTCCAGCAGCCCGGAGGCGCCCGAGGCCGCGGCCTCGGCGGTCGCGCGGTGCTCGCCCGCGGGCGGCCAGCCGCCCTTGGGAGCCACGAGCCGCAGGTCCGACAGGCCGAAGTTCGCCATGGCGCGGGCGGCCGTGCCGATGTTGACGGCGAGCTGCGGGCGCACCAGGACCACCGCGGGCCCGCCCGCCCCGGCGGGCTCGTTCCTGTTCGTCCCGGCCCCGACCATGGTGCTTTCGGTGTCCGCCTGCCGGAGCCGGTGCCTTGGTGGCTCCCCCGGGCGGTGGTATAGCGGCCCGACCCGTCGAGGTCACGCGAGGCGCATATCTCATGGACAAGATCAAGGTCGCCCATCCCGTCGTCGAGTTGGACGGGGACGAGATGACCCGCATCATCTGGCACGAGATCCGCGACAAGCTGATCCATCCCTACCTCGACGTCGACCTCGACTACTACGACCTGTCGGTCCAGCACCGCGACGAGACGGGCGACAAGGTGACGGTGGACGCCGCCGAAGCCATCGGGCGGCACGGCGCCGGCGTCAAATGCGCCACCATCACGCCCGACGAGGCGCGCGTGGCCGAGTTCGGCCTGAAGGAGATGTGGCGCTCCCCCAACGGCACGATCCGCAACATCCTGGGCGGCGTGATCTTCCGCGAGCCCATTATCTGCAAGAACGTGCCCCGCCTCGTGCCGGGCTGGACGCAGCCCATCGTGATCGGCCGCCACGCCTACGGCGACCAGTACCGCGCGACCGACTTCGTCGTGCCGGGCAAGGGCCGGCTCACGGTCCGCTTCGAGGGCGCCGACGGCCAGGTGATCGAGCGGGAGGTGTTCAACTTCACCGGCCCGGGCGTCTCGCTCAGCATGTACAACCTGGACGAGTCGATCCGCGACTTCGCGCGCGCCTCGCTCAACTACGGTCTCAAGCGTCGCTACCCCGTCTACCTGTCCACCAAGAACACCATCCTCAAGAAGTACGACGGGCGCTTCAAGGACATCTTCCAGGAGGTGTACGAGGCCGAGTTCAAGTCACAATTCAGGACGCTGGGGCTGACCTACGAGCACCGGCTGATCGACGACATGGTGGCGTCCTCGCTCAAGTGGTCGGGCGGCTACGTGTGGGCGTGCAAGAACTACGACGGCGACGTGCAGTCCGACACGGTGGCCCAGGGCTTCGGCTCGCTCGGCCTGATGACGTCGGTGCTGATGACGCCCGACGGCAAGATCGTGGAGGCGGAGGCCGCGCACGGCACCGTCACGCGGCACTACCGCGAGCACCAGAAAGGCAAGGAAACCTCGACCAACTCGATCGCGTCGATCTTCGCCTGGACGCGGGGGTTGAGCCACCGCGCCCAGCTCGACGGCAACGCCGAGCTCGCCCGCTTCGCCGCGACCCTTGAAAAGGTCTGCATCGACACCGTCGAGGGCGGCGCCATGACCAAGGATCTGGCGCTGCTGGTGGGCCCCGACCAGACGTGGCTGTCGACGATCGGCTTCCTGGACAGGATCAACGCCAACCTTCAGGCCGCCGTGGCGGCCTGAGGGCTGTCCGGCGCGTCCCTCACACGCCCCGGCGCATGAAGCCGAACACCAGCGACACGACGAGCAGCACGATCGCGACCCAGAACAGGAGGCGCGCGCCCTCCATCGCGGTGCCCGCGAGGCCCCCGAAGCCGAGCAGGCCCGCGACGAGCGCCACCACGAGGAACACGATCGCCCAGTGCAGCAGGTTGCCGATGTTCATGACCGCCCTCCCCGGCGGGGCCGCGACCTCCGGCCCGCGTGGCTGCGGCACAGGAGCGCACCGCCAGCCACGGGATCAATGACGAGGACGCGCGGGCGGTTCCGCTCAGCCGGGTGACGCGCCGCCCGCGCTGACGCCGTCGCCGCCGTCGTCGCCCTCGCGCTGCTGAACGATGTCGCGGATCCGCTGCCGGATGAGCGGGTTGCGCTCCATCAGCGTGACGAAGTCGCTGGAGCGCAGCACGAGGAGCTTGGTGGCCTGCCTGGCCCGCACGGTGCGGGTGCGCTTGCCCTCCCGCAGCAGCGCCATCTCGCCGAAGAACTGGCCCTCCCCGAGCAGGACCGGCCCGTTCGGCAGCTCCACCGCGACCTCGCCCGAGGCGATCAGGAACATGGAGTCGGCGGGGTCGCCCTGGCGCACGATGGCGACGCCGGGCGGCACGCTGCGGGCGTGCAGGAACTTGGTGATCTCGCCGATCTCGGACGCCGTCAGCGCCTCGAACAGCGGCACGCGGGCGATCATCCCCCAGGTCACCACGAACTCGCGCCGGTGGATCTCCTCCGCGAAGGCGGTGGCCAGGATGCCGACGGGCAGCGCCACCATCATCAGGCCGAACATCATGGTGACGCTCGCCACCACCCGGCCCAGCGCGGTCACAGGGTAGATGTCGCCGTAGCCCACCGTGGTCAGCGTCACGGTGGCCCACCACATGGCGGCGGGGATCGACCCGAGCTTCTCGGGCTGGGTGGGGCCTTCCACGCTGTACATCGCCGCGGCCGACAGCAGGATGAGGCCGAACAGGATCACGGCCGAGGCCAGCAGCGCCCGCCGCTCCGCCTGGAGCACGGCGGCCAGCGAGCGCATCCCGGGCGAGTAGCGGGCGAGCTTGAAGAAGCGCAGCAGCCGCAGGAGGAGCAGAATCTTGAGCTCGCCGCCGAACAGCAGGCTCAGGTAGGCGGGCATAACGGAGGCGAGGTCGATCAGGGCGGGCGGCGTCTGCACGAAGGCGAGGCGCGCGCGCCACGGCCCGTCGTCCGCGTAGTTGGGCTGCTCGGGCGCGCACCAGACGCGCAGCCCGTATTCCATCGAGAACACCGCGATGGCGAAGACCTCGACGGCCCGGAACAGCGGCCCGTAGGACGCCGCGAGGTCCGGCACGGTTTCGAGCACGATCGAGGCCACGCTCGCCAGGACCAGGGCGATCAGCAGCCGGTGCAGGACGGCGGCGGCGCGGTTGTCCGACAGGCTGCCGTCGAGAACCGCGTGGACCTGCGCGCGCGCCGGAGGCGGCCGCGGCGCCTGGTCCAGGATGCGGCTCACGCGGCCGCCGCGGGCCGCTGCATGGCGCTGGCCACCGCTTCCAGCGCGGCCTCGGCCGCGGCCCCGTTCGGGCCGCCCGCCTGCGCCATGTCGGGCCGCCCGCCGCCGCCCTTGCCGCCCAGCGCTTCCGAGCCCGCGCGGACGAGGTCCACGGCGTTGAAGCGGCCCGTCATGTCGGGCGTGACCGCGACCACGAGGCCCGCCTTGCCGTCCGGCCCGACCCCGACGATCGCCACGACGCCCGAGCCCAGCGTCGCCTTGGCCTGGTCGGCCAAGCCCTTCAGGTCCTTCATGTCGACGCCGGTGACGGCGCGGGAGAACAGGGTGGTGCCGCCGACGGGCCGCGTGGGCGCCGCGGCGGCGCCCTCCGCCGGGCCCATGGCGAGGCGCTTGCGCGCGTCGGTCAGGTCGCGGTCGAGCTTGCGGCGCTCCTCGATCAGGGCCTGGAGGCGCTCGGAGGCCGCTTCCGGCGTGGTCCTCATGAGCGCGGCCATCTCGCGCGCGCGCCGGGCCTCGCGGTTCAGGTGGTCGCGGGCGGCGCGCCCGGTGCGGGCCTCGATGCGGCGCACGCCCGAGGCGACCGAACTCTCGCCCGCGATGCTGATGAGGCCGATGTCGCCCGTCCGGGCCGCGTGGGTGCCGCCGCACAGCTCCACGGAATAGGGCAGGGCGCCCGGTTGCGCGTCGAGCCCCCGGCCCATGGACACGACCCGGACCTCGTCGCCGTATTTCTCGCCGAACAGCGCGCGCGCCCCGCTCGCCCGCGCCTCGTCGAGGCCCATGAGGCGGGTCGTGACGGGCTCGTTCTGGAGCACCACCGCGTTGGCGCGCTCCTCGACCGCCGCGAGCTCCACGTCCGTGATGGGCTTCTGGTGGGAGAAGTCGAAGCGCAGGCGCTCGGGGTCGACCGAGGAGCCCTTCTGGGCCACGTGGGGGCCGAGCACCTGCCGCAGCGCCTCGTGCAGCAGGTGGGTCGCGGAATGGTTGGCGCGGATCGCGGCGCGACGGGCGTGGTCGACCACGAGGTCGAGGGCCGCGCCCACCCCAACCTCGCCGTCCTCGATCGCGACGGCGTGGACGAACAGGTCGCCCAGCTTCTTCAGCGTGTCGGTCACGCGCAGCCGCACGCCGGGCGCCGTCATGGTGCCGGTGTCGCCGACCTGGCCGCCGGACTCGGCGTAGAACGGCGTCTGGTTGACGACCGCGAAACCCTGGTCGCCGGGGCCGAGCCGGTCCACCTCGGCGCCGTTCGCGACCAGCCCCGTCACGATCCCTTCCGCGCGCTCCGTGCTGTAGCCCAGGAACTCGGTGGCGCCGAGCCGTTCGCGCAACCCGAACCACACCGTCTCGGTCGCGGCCTCGCCCGAACCCGCCCAGGCGCGCCTCGCATCCGCGCGCTGCCGCTCCATGGCGGCCGCGAAACCCGCGTCGTCGACCCCGATGCCGCGGCCGCGCAGGGCTTCCTGCGTCAGGTCGAGCGGGAAGCCGAAGGTGTCGTAGAGCTTGAAGGCCGTTTCGCCCGGCAGCACGGCGCCGCGCGCCATGCCGCTGGTCTCGTCGTCCAGGATGGCGAGGCCGCGCGCCAGCGTGGTGCGGAAGCGGGTTTCCTCCAGGAACAGGATCTCGGCGATGCGAGCCTCGCCCGCCACCAGTTCGGGATAGGCCTGCCCCATCTCGCGCACCAGCACGGGCACGAGCCGCCCCATCAGCGGCTCGGCGGCGCCCAGCAGCTGGGCGTGGCGCATGGCGCGGCGCATGATCCGCCGCAGCACGTAGCCGCGGCCCTCGTTGGAGGGGTCGACCCCGTCGGCGATCAGGAAGGCGGTCGCGCGCAGGTGGTCGGCGATGATGCGGTGGCTCGCGGCCTGCGGGCCGTCCGGGTCGACGCCCGTGAGGCTCGCCACGGCGAGGATCAGCGTGCGCAGGAGGTCGGTGTCGAAGTTGGACTTCACCCCCTGGAGGATCGCGGCCATGCGCTCCAGGCCCATGCCGGTGTCGATGGATGGCCGGGGCAGGGGCACCCGGTTGCCGGGCTCCACCTGCTCGAACTGCATGAAGACGAGGTTCCAGAATTCCAGGAACCGGTCGCCGTCCTCGTCCGCGCTGCCGGGCGGGCCGCCCTGGAGCGCCTCCCCCTGGTCGTAGAAGATCTCCGAACAGGGGCCGCAGGGGCCCGTGTCCCCCATCGACCAGAAGTTGTCCGACGTGGGGATGCGGATGATGCGGCCTTCGGGCAGGCCAGCGATCTTCTTCCAGAGCGCGAAGGCCTCCTCGTCGTCGTGGTAGACGGTGACGAGCAGCCGGTCCTTGTTCAGGCCGAACCGCTTGGTGACCAGCGTCCACGCGAGCTCGATCGCCAGCGGCTTGAAATAGTCGCCGAACGAGAAGTTCCCCAGCATCTCGAAGAAGGTGTGGTGCCGGGCCGTGTAGCCGACGTTGTCGAGGTCGTTGTGCTTGCCGCCGGCGCGCACGACCTTCTGGGCCGTGGTGGCGCGGCTGTAGGGCCGCTTCTCGACGCCGGTGAAGACGTTCTTGAACTGCACCATGCCCGCGTTGGTGAACATCAGCGTCGGGTCGTTGCGGGGCACGAGCGGGCTGGAGGGCACGACCTCGTGGCCGTTGGTCCGGAAGAAGTCCAGGAAGGTCGACCGGATGTCGCTGACGCTGCTCATGAGTGACCAATGGTGGGACTCTGGACGGCCTGAGACGGCCTGACCTCCCGGCCGTTCTAGCGAGCCGTTTTTGCAGTGTCGAGAAGGCGATGGCCAAGGGTCGGGGCGGGCGCAGACCGGCTTGTGCCCCGATCCGCCTTGCCGAGCGTCCCGGACGGGCGGCTCCGGAGCTTTACAGCTCGGGCGTGTGCCGGTTCTGCCCTTCTCCCGCCCGGGCGGGAGAAGGTGCCCGAAGGGCGGATGAGGGTGGGGGCCACGCATCGCGGGGGACCCCTCATCCGGCCTGTCGGCCACCTTCTCCCCGCAAAGCGGGGCGAAGGGCAGAACGGCCCAGCCGCGCGGACGTGTCAGTCTGATTCCCGGCCTGCCGAAGCAGGCCTAGAACAGGCGGCCGTCAGCCCTCGGCCGCCTCCTCGTCGTCGCCGTTGTCGGCTTCCGGCTCGCCCAGGATCTTCTCGGCGATCAGGCCGGAGTTCTCGCGGATGGCCTGCTCGATCCGCCTGGCCGCGTCCGGGTTCTGCCGGAGGAAGGTCTTGGCGTTCTCGCGGCCCTGGCCGAGCCGCTGGCTGTCCCAGGAGAACCAGGCGCCGGACTTCTCCACCACGCCCGCCTTGACCCCCAGGTCGATCAGCTCGCCGACTTTGGAGATGCCCTCGCCGTACATGATGTCGAACTCGACCTCCTTGAACGGGGGGGCGACCTTGTTCTTGACGACCTTGACGCGGGTCTGGTTGCCGATCAGCTCGTCGCGCTCCTTGATGGAGCCGATGCGGCGGATGTCCAGGCGCACGGACGCGTAGAACTTCAGCGCGTTGCCGCCCGTGGTGGTCTCGGGCGAGCCGTACATGACGCCGATCTTCATGCGGATCTGGTTGATGAAGATCACCATCGTGTTCGACCGCGAGATCGAGGCGGTGAGCTTGCGCAGGGCCTGGCTCATGAGCCGCGCCTGGAGGCCCGGCTGCACGTCGCCCATCTCGCCCTCGATCTCGGCGCGCGGCGTCAGCGCCGCCACCGAGTCGACCACCAGCACGTCGACCGCGCCCGAGCGCACCAGCGTGTCGGTGATCTCCAGCGCCTGCTCGCCCGTGTCGGGCTGGGAGATCAGCAGGTCTTCGAGGTTGACGCCGAGCTTGCGGGCGTAGACGGGGTCGAGCGCGTGCTCGGCGTCCACGAAGGCGCAGACGCCGCCGCGCCGCTGCGCCTCGGCCACCACGTGCAAGGTCAGCGTGGTCTTGCCCGACGACTCGGGGCCGTAGATCTCGATCACCCGGCCGCGCGGCAACCCGCCCACGCCGAGCGCGATGTCGAGCCCCAGCGAGCCGGTCGGGATCGTCTCGATCTCCACGGCCTTCTGGTTCTTGCCGAGCCGCATGATCGAGCCCTTGCCGAAGGCCCGCTCGATCTGCGAGAGCGCCGCGTCCAGCGCCTTGGTCTTGTCCACGGATGATCCTTCCACGAGGCGCAGGGTGGGCTGGCTCACGACATCGATCCTTCTTCGCACGGGCCACGGGGCGCCGCAACGGGATCAATGTACTCGTTTTGTTCTCACCCGCAAGCGGTTCGGCGGCGTGCCTCATGAAAAAGGCCGGGCAGCGGGCCCGGCCTTCGTTCCCGCGCCGCCACGCTCAGCGCGAGTAGAACTCGATCACCAGGTTGGGCTCCATGTGCACCGGGTAGGGGACCTCGGTCAGGCCCGGCACGCGGGTCATCTTCGCCGTCATCTTGGAATGGTCGACCTCGAAGTAGTCCGGCACGTCGCGCTCGGCGAGCTGGACGGCTTCGAGCACGGTGACGAGCTGCTTGGAGGACTCCTTGACCTCGATCACGTCGCCGACCTTGACCTGGTAGGACGGGATGTTGACGCGGCGCCCGTTCACCCGGACGTGGCCGTGGTTGACGAACTGCCGGGCCGCGAACACGGTGGGCACGAACTTCGCGCGGTAGACCACGGCGTCGAGGCGGCGCTCCAGCAGCCCAACGAGGTTCTGGCTGGAGTCGCCCTTCTGGCGGATCGCCTCGGCGTAGTACTTGCGGAACTGCTTCTCGGAGATGTTGCCGTAGTAGCCCTTGACCTTCTGCTTGGCCTTGAGCTGGGTGCCGAAGTCGGTGGGCTTGCCCTTGCGGCGCTGGCCGTGCTGGCCGGGGCCGTATTCGCGCCGGTTGACGGGGCTCTTGGGGCGGCCCCAGATGTTCTGGCCCAGGCGGCGGTCGATCTTGTACTTGGCTTCTGCGCGCTTCGTCATCGCGTCCTCTCGTCCATCCGATGCATGAGGAACGCGCCCTCCTCTGCCGCGCCGGCGAGCCGACGCGGCCGACAGGCTTTGCGTCTCGGCGAGGAGTGGGGCAAAACCGCGGGAGCGTTTTCGGGCCGGAACCGTTGAGGTCGCGCGGCCACGGGATTCCCCTTCGGAAGAAGGGAAGCGCGGTCGCTAGCGTCTCCGCCGGGCCAAGTCAACCGTGACTGCGCGCGGCAGGTGAGGCGGGCAAGGAGCAATCTGATGTTCATCGCGATGAACCGGTTCAAGGTGCTGAAGGGCGAGGAAGCGGCTTTCGAGGAGGTGTGGCTGTCGCGCGAAACCCACCTGGAGCGGGTGCCGGGCTTCCTGGAGTTCCACATGCTGCGCGGCCCCGAGCGGGACGACCACGTCCTCTACTCGTCCCACACCGTGTGGGCGAACCACGGCCAGTTCGTGGACTGGACCAACTCGGAGGCCTTCCGGGCCGCGCACCGGGGCGCCGGCGCCAACAAGCCGCTGTACCTCGGCCACCCCGAGTTCGAGGGTTTCGAGGTGATCCAGACCGTGAAGCGGGGGACGCGCGCCGACGCCGCGTGACCCCGGCGGTCACGCGATGTTAACCGGGCGGCGCTTGGCTGCGGGCCGGGGTGCGCCCGCACCCGCGCCGCGACGGGGAGACCGCATGCTGATCGAGGCCGCCGCGGGATTGGCGCCGCCCGCCGACGCGCGCCGCGCCGCGCGGGTCTTGGTGTTCGACTCGGGGCTCGGCGGGTTGACGGTGCTGCGCGAGGTGGCCGAGGCCGTTCCCGGCTGCGCCATCAGCTACCTGGCCGACGACGCGGTGTTCCCCTACGGGCGGCTCGTCGAGGACGTGCTGGTGGCGCGGGTCGAAACCGTTCTCGCCGAGGCGATCGCCCGCGAAGTGCCCGACGTCGTGGTGATCGCCTGCAACACGGCCTCGACCGCCGTGCTGGGCCCCCTGCGGGCCCGCTGGCCGGGGATCGCCTTCGTGGGAACCGTGCCGGCCGTGAAGCCGGCCGCGGCCCTGTCCCGCTCCGGGCTGGTCAGCGTGCTGGCCACGCCGGGAACCGTGGCGCGCGACTACACGCGCGACCTCGTCCTGCGCTTCGCGGGCGGTTGCGCGGTGACGCTGGTGGGCGCTCCCCGGCTCGCGGCCCTGACCGAGGCGGCGCTCCGGGGCGAGGCCGTCGACGCCGCCGCGGTCGCGGCGGAGATCGCGCCCGCCTTCGTGGAGCAGGACGGGCGCCGGACCGACGCGGTGGTGCTGGCCTGCACGCACTACCCGCTGCTGCTCGACCGCTTCGCGGTCCTGGCCCCCTGGGCCGTCACCTGGGTCGACCCCGCCCCGGCCATCGCGCGGCGGGTCGCCCAGGTGCTGCGCGACGGCGGCCGGGCCCCCGACGGATCGGCCGCGACCGGCCCGGTTCCCGTCACCTTCACGAGCGGCACCGTTCCCGGCCGCGCACTGGACGCCGTTCTGAACGGGCGAGGGATCGCCTGGGCGCCGCGTGGAGAGCACCCGTAGCGGCTCGGCGTCGGGCGTGGCCCGCGAACCACCGTCCGCGATCCACGCGGACACGCGTCAGTCGCGGTGGTAGTCGTTCCGCATCGCGCCGTTGAGGCGCCTGCCGGTCAGGCAGCAGCGCTTGAAAGCTGCGCCCGGAGCCGCACGGGCACGGGTCGCGGCGGCCGAGCTTCTCGACCAGCTCCTTGTCGCCGTGCACGATCCTCAACCCGCGCTTGACGCGGGTCTCGGAGTTGAAAGCCCCTCCGGCGCTTGCTCATCGGCTCAAAAGCAGAACCCGGCGTCGCGATCGATCTTTGCCATCACGGCCTCCCCAGGGTCGGCGCCGTCGCGGACGGAGCGGCGCGGTGCACGGCTAGCACGTCGGCCCCGTTCCCCCAAGCCGGACGACCCTCACACCTCCTGGGCCGCCAGCAGCTTCTCGATCTCGGGGATCGTGTGGTGGGTCAGGTCCTTGGGGATCTCGGCCGCGATCCTGTCCTGGGTGTGCTTGGAGAACTGCTTGCGCAATTCGGCCAGGATCTTGGGAGGCGCCACGACCACCAGGTCCTTGAAGGCGTTGGCGAGCGCCTGCTTGTTGAGGTCGGCCGCCACGGTGTCGGCGAAGCGGTCCTCCTCGATCGTGTGGTAGTCGGTCTCGCCCATCGGGCCCTGGCGGCTGCCCCCGGAGGAGGTTGCCTTGCCGGGCGCGTCGGACCCCTGGTCGCGGGTCGCGGGATTGGCCTGCTCGACGACCGAGGTGCGGCGGAGGTTGAGCAGATCGGCGTCGCCCTCGTTGTGCAGCAGCAGGGATTTCTTGCCGTCGCACACCAGCACCCAGGCGTCGGTCTTGATCTGCAATCTGGCCATGGTCGGGCTTCTCCCTGCCTCGCGTGGAACCCGGAGATAGGGCGGCTCCCGCGCCGCGCCACCTCGCCGGTCGCGCGCGCCTCCCCGCGTGCGACCAAACAGCCGCGAAGACGGACCCCCGACCCGACCTGGAACTGTGCCAATGGCACGGCGTTCAGAGCAGCAAGGGGGATCTAATCGCGGGTGCTATCACATGGCTGATCTTCAGCAGCGGGCGAACACGTCCAACCGAGGCTTCGCGTCGATGGACCTGGAGAAGCGTCGCGCGATCGCGCGGAAAGGCGGCGAGAGCGTGCCGAACGAGAAGCGCAGCTTCTCCCAGAATCCGGGCTTGGCCAGCGAGGCGGGCCGCAAGGGCGGCCGCAGCGTCAACCCTGAGAAGCGCAGCTTCTCGCAGAACCACGGCTTGGCCGCCCAGGCCGGGCGCAAGGGTGGACACGCGTCCCACACGGGCGCGCAGGTCGCCAAAGCCCCGTCGGTGGACTGAGCGAGCCTGCCTGCCGGCCAGGAGAGCAGCTTCGATCTTGCTTGAGGACAGGCGATGCCAGGTCTCCAACGAGCCTGCGGGGCTGATCTCCGGCGCGGAAGCCACCTTTGGGATCCGCGTCGCGCGGGCGGCGCGACGATCACGTTCAGCCGATCGGCTGAAAGGCATCGGCCACCGTGACGACACGGCGCCCGGCGGATCGTTTCCCGCTCGTTGGCGCGGCGGCGTGACGTCGCTAGCGTGCGAGACGCTCTGACGCTTCCTGCGCGTCGGGCGTCTCCGCACCGGGTCGCCATGCCGGGCAGTCCGGCCTGCAGACCGGGCACAGACCCGAGCCGGACACGGTCATGACCGTTATGGCCAGGTCCGGGAGGTTGCGTCGCCTTTCCTGCCACCTCAGGCAGGACGCGGGGTCGCCCCTGTCGAGCCAAACCAGGTGGCGTCCAGGCGCCGCGTCGACCGCGACCGCCCCGGCATCATCGCCGACCGCGAGCTTTTGAGCCTCGCGGCGCGCGAAGCCGACCACCAGCGGATCCACGTCCGGCCCGTGCAGGACCACGTCGGCCGCCTGGAGCGCGCTGATGGCGCCGAGCGTCAGGCCGGCCGGACCGCCCGGGCCGGCGCAGACCAGGGTGAGCCGGCAGGGTTGCGGGGCGTCGCGCTCGTCGAGCGCCTCCGCGACGCAGGCGTCCCGGTCCGCCTCCGACGGCGCGGCGCCCGCGAACGCCCGCGCGGCCAGCGCTTCCCAGAACCGCCGTCGCGCGCGGAACCCCAAGCCCAGCGCCTGCACGGCGGGGCGCCAGTCGCGGGCGGCCTCGGCCCAGGCCTTGAGCCCCTGCGGCAGCACCGCCTCGATCCGCGTGCGCACCCCCTGGCCCAGCACGGGTGCGGCGCCGTCGGTCGAGATGCCCACCACCAGCGGCGAGCGGCTCACCACCGTGCCGAACTGGAAGTCGCAGAAGGCAGGCCGGTCGATCACGTTGACGGGGACGCCCTCGGCCCGCGCGGCGGCGCGGAAGCGCGCGGCCTCCGCGTCGTCCTCGATGGCGCCGACCGCCAGCGCGGCCCCGCGCAGGTCGGCCGCCTCCCAGGCGCGGCGGACCAGCTCGACCGCGCCGCCCGGCGGCGACCCGGCGAGCGCGACCAGCCCGGGGCAGGGGTCCTTCGCCACCACCGACACGGTCGCGCCCGCGGCGGACAGGAGCTCCGCCTTCCAGGCCGCGGGCTCCGAGCCGCCCGCCAGCACGACCCGCTTGCCCGCGAGCTTGAAGAACACCGGCAGGACCGCCAGCGGCTCCATCCTGTGCGGCGCGGGGGTCACCGGCTCAGTACCCCACCGCGGCGCCCGACCGGCCACGGTCGTCGGCGGCGCCGTAGAGCGCGTGCGGCGGACCGGCGTCGGGGATCTCCAGCGCGTGACCCGCCACGGGCGCGCTCAACAGCGCGGGCCCGCCCGCCAGGAGGCCCTCCGCCATGCTCCAGGGCGCCTCCTCGCGCAGCGCGTAGCCCTGCCGGGCGAGCGCCGCCTTGGTGTCGGCCGACAGCGCGAAGGGCTCGGCGCTGACCACGTCCGGCGACCCCTGGAAGTGGATGCGGGGCGCGTCGATGGCTTCGGTGAGCGTCATCCCGTGGTCCACGAGGTTGACGATGATCTCGGCGAGCGCCGTGATGATGCGCGATCCGCCGGGCGTCCCGACCGCCATCACGAGCCGGCCGTCGCGGCTCACCACGGTGGGCGCCATGGAGCTCAGCGGGGTCTTGCCGGGCTCGATCGCGTTGCGATGCCCCTGCGCGAGGCCGAACATGTTGGCGGCCCCGGGCTTGGCGGTGAAGTCGTCCATCTCGTTGTTGAGCAGGAGGCCGGTGTCCCCCGCCATCCGCCGCACCCCGAACCAGCTGTTCAGCGTGGTGGTGACCGACACCGCGTTGCCGGCCGCGTCCGCCACCGCGTAGTGCGTGGTCTGCCGCCCCTCCGCGGCGGCGGCGGCGGGCGGGGCCGGCGTCGGGCCTTCCGCGGGGATCGCGGCGCGGAGGCGGGCCGCGTAGCGCCTGTCGAGCAGGCGGTCCAGCGGGTTCTGCGTGAAGGCCGGGTCGCCCAGCTCCGTGTTCCGGTCGCGGTAGGCGGCCCGGGCGGCTTCCACGAGGGCGTGGACCTCGGCCGCGGAATGGAAGCCCGCGGCCGACAGGTCGTAGCCCTCCAGGATGCCCAGCATCTCGCACAGCGTCGTGCCGCCCGAACTGGGCGGGGGCGCCGAGTCGATCCGGTAGCCGCGGTAGGAGCACCGCGCGGTGGGGAACTCGCGGACGCGGTAGTCCTTCAGGTCCCGCAGGGTCACGAGGCCGCCGCCGGCCCCGATCGCCGCCGCGATGCGCTCGCCCACCGCGCCCCCGTAGATCGCGGCGGCGCCGTCGCGGCTGATCGCCGCGAGGGTTGCGGCGAGCCGCGGCTGGGCCAGCACCTCGCCCGCGCCGAGGGTCGCGC
>CAXTDZ010000027.1:0-38653 GCA_964243035.1 uncultured Lichenihabitans sp. | reverse complement strand
CGTGGCCGCTGACCGCCGCGCCCGCGTCCGCCCGCAGCAGCAGGAACCCCGCGAGCGCCGCCAGCTCGGCCGCGGCGACGATCGCGAAGACGACCCGGAACGCGGCGATCGGACCCGCCGCCGCGGCGGCGGGGAGCAGCGCCTCCGCGGCCCGCAGCGTCACGGCCCCGAACGCGATGCCCAGTCCCAGCGCGAGCTGGAACGACACGTTGAACAGCGTGTTGGCGGCTCCCGTCTCCGTCGGGGGCACGTCGGCGAAGGCGAGCGAGTTGAGCGCGGTGAACTGCATGGACCGGCTCGCGCCCGCCGCCATCAGCAGCCCGACCTCGACCCAGCCCGGCGTGCCGGGGCCGATCAGCGCGCAAAGGCCGATGGCGCCCGCGTTCACCAGCGTGTTGGCGACCAGCACGGTGCGGAACCCCCAGCGGCGCAGGATCGGCGAGGTCGCGGGTTTGATGCCGATGTTGCTCGCCCCGTACCACAGCACGAACAACCCCGCCGCGAAGGGCGACAACCCCAACCCGAGCTGGAACAGGAGCGGCAGAAGGAAGGGCATGGTGCTGATCGCGGTGCGCGACAGCATCCCGCTCGCCATCACGATGCGGAAGCTCGGGATGCGGAAGGCGGCGAGGCCGACCAGCGGGTGGGCGGTGCGCCGGGCGTGGCGCAGCGCCAGGGCGCCCGCGACCGCGCTCGCCGCGAGACAGGCCGCCGCCGCGCGCCAGTCGGTGCCCTCGCGCCCCAGCTCGTCGAGGGCGAACAGCAGCGCCCCCAGGGCGGTGCCGTTCAGGGCGAAGCCGATGCCGTCGAAGGGCCGCGCGTCGCGCTCGCCCGTGTCGGGCAGCAGGGCGAAGGTCAGCGCGAGCCCCAGCGCGCCCAAGGGCAGGTTGATGAAGAAGATCCACCGCCACGACGCGACACCGGTGAGGAAGCCGCCGAGCGGCGGCCCCAGCACGGGCGCCACCAGGGCGGGCCAGGTCAGGGTCGCGATGGCGCGGAGCAGGTCGGGTTTCGCGGTGCCGCGCAGCACCACGAGCCGGCCCACGGGCGTCATCATCGCGCCGCCCACCCCCTGCAGCACGCGGGCGCCGGTGAAGGTCGCGGCGTCCAGGCTCACGCCGCACAGCACCGAGGCCAGGGTGAACAGCGTCACCGCGCCCGCGAAGACCCGGCGCGGCCCGAACCGGTCCGCCACCCAGCCGCTCGCCGGGATCATCACCGCGAGCGTGACGAGGTAGGCCGTCATCCCCATCGCGAGCGCGGCGGGCGTGGTGCGGAAGCTCGCGGCCATGCGCGGGATCGCGGTCGCGATCACCGTGCCGTCCAGGTTCTCCATGAAGAAGGCGCCCGCCACGAGCAGCGCCACCAGCGTGGCGCGCTGCGGCCCGGCGGGGCGGGAGCCGCGGATTGCAGCAGATCCCGGAGATCAGGTCCGCGGCAGCGTCGCGGCCGCACCCCGGGCGTCGGCCTGCCGCGCCCCGGCCCTCCAGGCGCGGAACGCGCGATCGATCAGCGGCTCGCCCGCGGAGGCGTGCTGCACCATGAGGATCGCCTTCGTGTCCCCGTCGACCAGCATGGGGATCCCGATCCAGGGCTGCGTCCTGACCATCGACTCGTTGTCGCGGGACAGGGCGCCGTCGCTCGACAGCCGCACCAGGAAGTCGTTGCCGCCCTTCGGCTGGACGGTGCCGGCGAGCGGGCGGCGCGCATCGGCCTGGGCGAGGTCACCGGCCTGGGGCACGCCGATGCGGTCCACCGTGCGGACCGCGCCGGAGGGCGCGGTCGCGAAGGCGAGGTCGATGACCGGCGCATCCGACGCGTCCCGCTCGGGGTCGCGCGTCATCCGCAGGTCGAGGTGGACGCCGGTGTCGGGGACCTCGACCTGCGCGCGCAGCACGACGTCCGCCGGATTGTCGGACCTCGGCGGCTCAAGGGTCCAGGTCACCCGGCCGACGCTCGTCTGCACCTTGTCCGCGCCGGCCGTCGCCCTCACGAACACGGCCTCCTCGGGAACGCTGCCGGCTTCGGTGGCGGACGCCCCCTGCCGGGAGGCCAGCACCGTTCGGGCCGCTTCGCGCGTCACGTACTCGCCGTCGACCTTGTCCGTCACCAGGGCCGTGGACCGCCCCTCCTCGGCGCTCATCCAGTGGATGCCCGAGGGCGGGGTGGCGAGCATGAGCGGCATCAGGCCCGCGCCGATCCCCATGTCGGCGAGGTAGGCCGACACCTCGTCGTAGGCCTTGAGCGGGGGCGCATGGGTCACGCTGTAGCTCGACAGCGCCTTGGTGCCGATCAGCGTCCGGCTCACGACCACCTTGGTGCTGCCCACCATCCGGCTGACGACGCGGTACATCTTCTCGACGCGGGTCATCGTTTGGCGGATCACGATCTGGTGGACGCCGACCAGCGTCCAGGGCGCGGCCTCGCGCTTCTCGCCCGCCGCCAGCACCAGCGTGCAGGCCGACGCGCAAACGGCCCCGATGCCGTGCGCGCGCCCCGCGACCGCCCCGGGCGAGACCGCCTGCGCGCATCCCCTGCCGCCGCAGCCGAGCGCGGTGCGCGTGACCACGACGTCGAGGTGGCGGGCGCGGATCTCGCGGCCGATCGCCATGGCGTCGGGCACCGAGCCGCCCACCGAGTCGATGAACACCGGCAGCCTGCGGTCGCCCAGCGACCGCAGGACCTGAAGGAAGGCGTCCCGCGTCTCGGGCACGATCTTGCCCTGGGCCGCGACCCATTCCGCGCAGGTGGGCGTGCAGCCGGGCGACGCGTCGCGCACCACGGCGATCCGCATGGGCTGGGCACGGTCTGGCAGCCCCGCCGCATCGTCCGTCGCGGCCCGCGCGGGCAGCGACGCCAGCAGAACAAGCCCCGCCAGAGCCGGCACGGCGCCGAGCAAAGATGCCGCCGAAAGGAGCGACTTGGACACCGGCTCTCTCCCGCATCCCGATCAGCAAGCCGTCGCCGGATGCTTCACGCTCCGTAACGTAAGTCACACGACCGATGTTCCATTCCCGGACGACGCCGCCTACGAAGGGCGGCCGCGGCGATCGACCCCCCGAGTTCAACGGACCATGCCCACGCCTCCCAGCCTCGCCGCCTTCCGACGCGTCGTCGTCAAGGTGGGCTCGTCCCTCTTGGTCGACCGCGCGGCCGGCGAGCCCCGGCGCGCCTGGCTGGAGGCGCTCGCCGCCGACCTCGCGGGGCTGCACGGGCGCGGCGCGGACGTGCTGGTCGTGTCCTCGGGCGCGATCGCGCTGGGCCGCACGGTGCTGGGCTTCGGGTCCGGGCCGCTCAGGCTGGAGGACAGCCAGGCCGCCGCCGCGGTGGGGCAGATCGCGCTGTCGCGGGTGTGGGCCGAGGTGCTGGGCGCCCGGGGCATCACGGCCGGGCAGATCCTGCTCACCCTCGGCGACACGGAGGAGCGCCGCCGCTACCTGAACGCGCGCGAGACCCTCGGGCGCCTGATGGCCGTCCGCGCGGTGCCGGTCATCAACGAGAACGACACGGTGGCGACCAGCGAGATCCGCTACGGCGACAACGACCGCCTCGCGGCGCGCATCGCCACCATGGCCTCCGCCGACCTCCTGGTTCTCCTGTCCGACGTGGACGGGCTCTACACCGCCCCGCCCGGGACCGACCCGGAGGCCGTGCTGATCCCCCTGGTGCCGCGCATCGACGCCGCGATCGAGGGGATGGCGGGCGGGGCGGGGTCGGCCCTGTCGCGCGGGGGCATGCGCACCAAGATCGAGGCCGGCAAGATCGCGGCCGCGGCCGGCACCCACATGGTGATCGCCGACGGGCGCGTCGCCCATCCCCTGCGGGCGGTCGCGGACGGGGGGCGCTGCACGTGGTTCCTCACGGAGCAGACGCCCGTGGCGGCCCGCAAGGTGTGGATCGGCGGCTCGCTGGAGCCGCGCGGCGCGCTGACCGCCGACGCGGGGGCGGTGCGGGCGCTCCGGGGCGGCGCCAGCCTGCTGCCGGCCGGGGTGACGCGGGTCGAGGGGGCTTTCGCGCGGGGGGACTGCGTGCGCGTGCTGGACGGCGCGGGCGTCGAGGTCGGGCGGGGGCTCGCGGCCTACAACGCCGAGCACGCGGCCAGGCTCGCGGGCCGCAACACCCGGGAGATCGAGGCCGTGCTCGGCTTCCCGGGCCGCACCGCGATGGTCCATCGCGACGACATGGTTCTGCGGGAGGAGGAGCGGTCGCGCGCTGGAGGGTGACGGGCCGCTGCCCCTTCCCGGCGGGGAGGGCTGTTGCGCTTTTGCGACCGCACGGCAGCCTTGATCGCGGTGCCGCCTTTTCGTCCAGAAAAACCTTGTAACGCGGCCGCGAATGGACTACCTCTGCACCTGCCCAATTTCGCACGTGCCTGTGGTCGTGTGTCGGTTGGCGGGGTCCGGACAAGAGGCCGGTAAACCGTCAGTTCCAGCCGGCAGCCGGAGGCGAACCGGCGAACCCCGCCAAACGGGGGACGCGACTTGAAGCAACGACGGACCGGGCTTTTTCGTCTCTGCCGACCCTCCAAAGGTCGTCTACGAAGAGGCTTGTCTTTCTTGCCGGGTGTGCGGAAGGGGACTCTCCCTTTCCAATCGATGGCTATTCGTATCGGTCGAGGCGTTCGCCTCGGTCGGGCCGCGTAGTCTACGGCGCAGCATCTGACCGGTGACATGCGGTGGTGCGGGGTTCTCCCGAACCGTCGCAGAACCTCCGGTCGCGGTTGGCATCGTCTGGTCCGACGGCCGCGTCTCCATCGCGCGGCCCAGGGCGGAGCTTTGCCGCCGATCCCCTCTTTCACAACGCCGGTCGCGGGACACCGCGCCAGATGGGATTGCCGCCATGACCGACCGTATCCAGCACTTCCTCCGCAACCGCCGCGAAGACGGCCCCTGCCTCGTGGTCGACCTCGACGTGGTGCGCGAGAACTACGCGGGCTTCGCCCACGCGCTGCCCGACACGCGCGTGTTCTACGCCGTGAAGGCCAATCCCGCGCCCGAGATCCTGGATCTGCTGGCCCGCCTCGGCTCCTGCTTCGACACGGCCTCCATCGTGGAGATCGAGCAGGTGCTGGCCACCGGCGCCACGCCCGACCGCATCTCCTTCGGCAACACGATCAAGAAGGAGCGCGACATCGCGCGCGCCTTCGCGCTCGGCATCCGCCTGTTCGCGGTGGATTGCGAGGCCGAGGTCGAGAAGGTCGCGCGCGCGGCGCCCGGGTCGAAGGTGTTCTGCCGCATCCTGTGCGACGGCGAGGGCGCCGAATGGCCGCTCTCGCGCAAGTTCGGCTGCGCGCCCGACATGGCCGTCGAGGTGCTGGAGCGCGCCCACGCGCTGGGGCTCAACAGCTACGGGCTGTCGTTCCACGTTGGGTCGCAGCAGCGCAACCCGAAGATGTGGGACGCGGCGCTGGCCTCGGCGGCCCGGGTCTTCCGGGAGCTGGGTGAGCGCGGCATCGCGCTCTCCATGGTCAACCTCGGCGGCGGCTTCCCGACGCGCTACCTCAAGGACGTGCCGGCCGTGCAGGCCTACGGGCAGGCGATCTTCCGGTCGCTGTCCAAGCACTTCGGCAACCGCATCCCGGAAACCATCATCGAGCCGGGCCGCGGCATGGTGGGCAACGCCGGGATCATCGAGGCGGAGGTGGTGCTGATCTCCCGCAAGGCCGCGGACGACCCGATGCGCTGGGTGTACCTGGACATCGGCAAGTTCAACGGGCTCGCCGAGACCATGGACGAGATGATCCGCTACCCGATCCGGACGGCCTTCGACGGTGACGCGGCCGAGCCGTGCATCCTGGCCGGGCCGTCCTGCGACAGCGTCGACGTGCTCTACGAGAAGGAGCCCTACGCGCTGCCGGTCAGCCTGGAGATCGGCTCCAAGGTGCTGATCGAGGGGACGGGCGCCTACACCACCACCTATTCGGCGGTGGGCTTCAACGGCTTCCCCCCGCTCAGGTCCTACGTGATCTGACGAGGGCGGTGCGGGGCGGGGCTCCGCGCCGCATCCTGACGCGCGCGGCCGAACCCGGCCGCGCGCCCGATCCCCCGTCTCCTCCCTGACGCGGCCGTCCGGCCGCGGTCCCGCCCACGCCGTCCCGAGGACAGGGTCCATGGCCGACTCGACGCACCCGCTCGCCCCCAAGCCCGTTTCCACGTGGCGCAGCAGCCTGCGCCTGATCCGCGCCTCGTTCCGCCTCCGCGACGAGCGGCGCGGCGACGCGGTGGCGCGCGAGGCCCTGCTCGACGCGAGCTTCGGCGTGGGCCGCTTCGCCAAGACCTGCGAGCGGCTGCGCGAAGGCCGCCTGCCCGCCGAAGGGCTGAGCTTCACGGCGGTGGCCGGCGGCGCGCTGGTCGGCACGCTGCGGTTCTGGCACGTGGAGGCGGGCGACCGCGCGGCCCTGATGCTCGGGCCGGTGGCGGTGGACGCGGCGCACCGGTCGGCCGGCATCGGGGCCGCCCTGATCGAGCACGGGCTGCGGCGCGCGAGGCGCCTCGGCCACGGCGCCGTGATCCTGGTCGGCGACGCGCCCTACTACGCGCGGTTCGGCTTCGCGCGGGACCACGCGCGCGACCTGACGTTGCCGGGCTGGGTCGACGAGACCCGGTTCCTCGCGCTCGAACTCGTGCCGGGCGCGCTGAAGGGCGCGCGGGGCCGGGTGGTGGCCACGGGGCTGCTGGTGGACGGGCGCGGACGCGAAGGCTCGCGCCTGGCGGCGTAACCGTCGTCTTGACCCTTCTTCCGAACGGTCCCAGCCTGGGCGCGAGACGGGGCCGACCCGCCTGATTCGGCCCCGTGGGGACATGTACCGATGCGCCGCGCCGTCGTCGCCGCTCTGGCTCTGACCGCCCTGCAGGCCGGCACCCCTGCACGCGCCGACGAGGCGGGCCGCCTGCGGACGGCGCGCACCATCATCGAGGTCACGCACGCGGCCGACAGGGTGCGGCAGATCATGCCGGTCCTGATGAAGCAGATGCGTCCCATGCTCCTGCAGTCGGGCGGGAACGCCCAGGAGGTCGATGACTTCATCGCCGAAGGGCTCAAGCGCATGGGGGCGCAGACGGACGGCTTCGCCGACCTGGCGGCCCAGATCTACGCCCGCGAGTTCTCCGATGAGGACCTGAACGCCCTGCTGGCCTTCTACCGGACGCCCGCGGGCCAGCACCTGCTGGAGAAGCAGGTTGTCATCACGCAGGGCATGATCGCCATGGGCCAGCAGTGGGGCCAGACGGTCGCCAAGCAGGTGCTCGACGACTTCGCCAAGCGCAAGGCGCAGCCTCCCAAGCTGTAGGCCGGGCGATCCCCTCGCTTGACCGTGACGCGGGCCTTCGGTCTAACGCCACCCGCCCCAGCCGTCCGGAGACCCGTTCATGCCCGAGTGGACAACCCACGCCCGTTTCGACGGCCCCATCGTCATGCTCGGCTTCGGGTCGATCGGCCGCGGCACGCTGCCCCTGATCGAGCGGCACGTCGCCCACGACCGGGCCGCCTTCACCGTGATCGCGCCCGACGACGCCGACCGGGCGTTGCTGGACGAGCGCGGCCTCCGCTTCATGCACCTCGCCGTCACGGCCGAGAACTACGTCGACGTCCTGAAGCCCCTGCTGACCGCGGGCGGCAAGCGCGGCTTCCTGGTCAACGTGTCGGTTGAGACCTCCTCGGTCGACCTCGTGCGCCTCTGCAGGGAGATCGGCGCGCTCTACGTCGACACGGTGGTGGAGCCCTGGCCGGGTTTCTACACCGACGCGCGCCTGACCGTGTCGCAGCGCTCCAACTACGCGCTGCGCGAGGGCATGATGGACCTGCGCCGCGCGCATCCGGGCGGGGTCACGGCGGTGACGACCTGCGGCGCCAACCCGGGCATGGTGTCCTGGTTCGTCAAGCAGGCGCTGCTGGACCTCAACGCCGCGACCGGGCTGGGCAGCCCGGAGCCCGCCGACCGCGAGGGCTGGGGCCGGCTCGCCATGCGGCTCGGCGTCAAGGGCATCCACATCGCCGAGCGCGACACGCAGCGCGCCCGCAACCCCAAGCCGCGCGACACCTTCGTGAACACGTGGTCGGTGGAAGGGTTCGTGTCCGAGGGCTTGCAGCCCGCCGAGCTCGGCTGGGGCACGCACGAGAAGGCCCTGCCCCCCGAGGGCCGCCGCCACGACTTCGGCCCCGACTGCGCGATCTACCTGCTGCGGCCGGGCGCCGGCACCCGCGTGCGCTCCTGGACGCCGACCGCGCGCGCGCAGCACGGCTTCCTGGTGACCCACAACGAATCGATCTCGATCGCCGACTACTACACGGTGCGGGAGGGCGGCCGGGCCGTCTACCGGCCCACCTGCCACTACGCCTACCACCCGGCCGACGACGCGGTGCTGTCGCTGCACGAGATGGCGGGCCAGGCGTGGCGGCGGCAGGCCGACTGGCACATCCTGACCGAGACCGAGATCGTGGACGGCATCGACGAGCTCGGCGTCCTGCTCTACGGCCACGGCCGCAACGCCTACTGGTACGGCTCGCAGCTCTCCATCGAGGAAACGCGGCGCCTCGCGCCCTACCAGAACGCGACCGGCCTGCAGGTGACCTCGGCCGTGCTGGCCGGCATGATCTGGGCCATCGAGAACCCGGACGCGGGCATCGTCGAGGCAGACGAGATGGACTTCCGCCGCTGCCTGGAGATCCAGCGCCCCTATCTCGGCCCGGTGCTGGGCGTCTACACGGACTGGACGCCGCTGACGGGCCGCGAGGGCGGGCTGTTCCCGGAGGAGCTGGACCGCGACGACCCGTGGCAGTTCTCCAACGTGCTGGTGCGCTGAGGCCGATCCGACGATCCGGGTGCGCAGGACGTCCGATCTCGGCTCGACGCCTGCCACCTCCTGCCCTCCGCCCCGCCCAGCGGCGATAGCGGTCGCATAAACCGGCGGACGTCAGCCTGCGTTCGCTATCCCGCAGGGTGCCGGAAGGACTTGCCGCCGCGGCGCGGCGCGCGATAGTTGGGCGCGATGGGGATGGGGTTCCCCCGAAACCGCCCGCGCCGGGCTGATGACTCCTGTTTTCGCGCAAGGAGACGTCGTGCCCGCCACCACCCTTGTTCTGCTCGCGCTGGGCGGCGCGGTCGGCACGCTGGCCCGGTTCGGCGTCGGGCTGTGGGCCGCGCCCTACAGCACCGCCCTGCCCTGGGGCACGGTCGGCATCAACGTGCTGGGCTCCTTCGTGATCGGCTTCTTCGGGACGCTGACGCTGGCCCACGGACGCTTCCCCGTGGCCGAACCCCTGCGGCTGACCGTGATGGTGGGCTTCTGCGGCGGGTTCACGACGTTCTCGTCGTTCAGCCTGCAGACGCTGGAGCTGCTGCGCGGCGGCTCGCTCACCCGCGCGCTGGTCAACGTCGGCCTGTCGGTCGCGCTCTGCCTGTGCGCGGTGGCCGCAGGGCACGGGCTCGCCTCGCTGCTCAACGGCGGCGCGACCGCGATCGCCCAGACCGGCATGGAAGAAGAGGCCTGACGCGCTCAGGCCGCGGTGGTCCAGAGATCGCGCGGCGCGCGTCGCCGCCGGATCGGCCAGGCCAGCGCGTGGGTGAGCAGCCAGCCCACCACCAGGCCCACCCCTGCGCTGACAAAGCCCGCGGCCGTCACCGGCACGGCGGGCTGGAAATCCGCGAAGGCGTTCCGCGCGACGCCCGGATCGAGGTCCTCGGCCAGGATCATGACCTGCGACAGGGGCCCGGCGGTCGCGAGCGCGTCCTTCTGCAACTGGAGCCGGTCGCGGCGCACCACGGCGTCGGCCATGCTGTCGCCCCGCTCGCGGGCGAGCGGGTCGGGGTTGTCCTGCAGGCGCGCGATGGCCTTGATCCGGTCGAGCGACTGCGCCGCGGCCTCGCCGTCGAAGCCGGCCACGAGCCCGTTCAGCTCGTCGAGCGCGCCGCCGATCCGCTGCCGGTACTGCTGCGCGAACTCGGGGAGCTGGGAGGCGAGCACCGCCATCGCGAGCCCGACCAGCAGAGCGAAGCGGCGAAAGATCATGCGTGCGCGTCCCCTGCCCCGGCCGGGTCACCCGGTCGGCGCGTCCCGGTCCAGCAACGCCCGAGCCTTGAGATCGGCCCACAGCGCGGCGGGAATTTCGACGCCCGCGTCGGCCGCGTTGGCCGCGACCTCGGCGGGGTCGACGGCGCCCAGCACCAGCGTCACCACGGCCGGGTGCAGCCGCGCGAAGCCGAGCGCCGCCTGGCGCAGCGTGACACCGTGGGCCGCGCAGGTCTCGGCGATGCGCGACACCCTGTTGAGGACGTCGGGCGGCGCGGCCGCGTAATTGTACTTGGCGCCCGGCACGGCGCCGGTCGCCAGGATGCCCGAGTTGAACACGCCCGCCAGCATGACCCCGATGCCCTTGGCGAGCGCGAGCGGCAGGAAGGACTGGAGCGCGGGCTGCTCCAGCAGCGAGTAGCGCCCGGCCAGCATCATGACGTCGAAGTCGCCGGCCTCGGCGAAGCGGGCGCACATCTCGCCCTCGTTCACGCCGACCCCGATCGCCGCCACGGTTCCCTCGGCCCGCAACCGGTCCAGCGCCCGGTAGGCGCCCCCCATGGCCTCCGCGAAGCGCCGGTCGACCGCGTCGCGGCCGTGGGTCCACACGTCGCAATCGTGGATCAGCAGGATGTCGAAGCGGCTGAGGCCCGTCCGCAGCAGCGACTGCTCCACCGACCGCATCGCGCCGTCGTAGGAGTAGTCGAACCCGGCGCGGTGCGGGAAGCCGCCCGCGAAGCCCGGCGAGACCACGCCCGCGGGAGGCGGCTCCGGCGCCGCGAACGGGTCCATCACGCGACCGACCTTGGTGGAGATCACGAAACCGTCGCGGGGGCAGTCGCGCAGCGCGCCGCCGAACCGCGCCTCGGCCAGCCCGTTGCCGTAGTGGGGCGAGGTGTCGAACACACGCACGCCCGCGACGAAGGCCGCCGACACGGTGGCGTGGGACCTGGCGTCGCCCAGCCGGGCGTAAAGGTCGCCGAGCGGGGCCGAGCCGAGGCCCGTCGGCGTGAAGGCGAGCGACCGGCCGGTCGGCGTGGTGAAGGTGCGGGTTTGGTGCGGGTCGCCCACGATCGTCTCCTCCTGGCCCGTCATCGGCGCGTCATCCCGCCGGGCGAGAAAAAGCGCTTGAGCTCGGCTGTATTTCGATCACACCCATGGTAGCGCGTGAGGGGAACCGAACAATATGAACGGCCTCGCGTTGACGCCGCGATCGTGGTTCGAAGGGCGAGCCGGCCGCCACCGCCCGGCATGAGCGGGCACCGGCGCGAGCGCCGGCCGCCAGGGGCGACAGGGAAGCCATGGACGACATCGACCTCCTCAGCATCAACACGATCCGCACCCTCTCCATCGACGCCGTGCAGAAGGCGAACTCCGGCCATCCTGGCGCCCCGATGGGCATGGCGCCCGTCGCCTACACGCTATGGCAGAACTACCTCCGCTACGACCCGAACCAGCCGCACTGGCCCAACCGCGACCGCTTCATCCTGTCGGCCGGCCACGCCTCCATGCTGCTCTACTCCATGCTGCACCTGACCAAGGTGCAGGCGGTGGACAAGGACGGCAAGCCGTTGAACCGCCCGGCGGTCGGCATGGACGACGTCAAGAGCTTCAGGCAGGCGGGCAGCGCCACGCCCGGCCACCCGGAATACGGGCACACGACCGGCGTCGAGGCCACCACCGGGCCGCTCGGCCAGGGCGTGTCGATGAGCGTCGGCATGGCCATCGCGGAGAAGTGGCTCGCCACCCGCTACAACCGGCCCGGCCGCACGATCATCGACTACAACATCTACGCGCTCTGCAGCGACGGCGAGATGATGGAGGGCGTCGCCAGCGAGGCGGCCTCGCTCGCGGGCCACCTGAAGCTCGACAACCTGTGCTGGATCTACGACGCCAACAACGTCACGCTGGACGGGCCGGCGTCCTGGGCCTTCAGCGAGAACGTCGCGGCGCGCTTCCTGGCCTACGGCTGGAACGTGGTCCACGTGCAGGACGGCAACAGCATCCCGGCCATCAAGGCCGCCATCGAGGCGTTCCTGCTGGAGCGCTCGCGGCCCACGATGATCGTGGTCGACACCCACATCGGCTACGGCTCGCCCAACAAGCAGGACAAGAAGGACAGCCACGGCGAGCCGCTCGGCGCCGAGGAGGTGAAGCTGACCAAGCGCGCCTACGGCTGGCCCGAGGACGCGCAGTTCCTGGTGCCGGACGGCGTCTACGAGAACTTCGCCGCCCACTTCGGCCGGCGCGGCGCGGCGCTCCGCGCCAAGTGGGACGAGGCCTTCGCGGCCTACAGGTCCGCCGAGGCCGACCTCGGCGCCCAGTTCGAGGCCATGGACCACCGGATCACGCCGGAGGAGGCCGCCAGGGCCATCCCGACCTTCCCCGCCGACGCCAAGGGCGTGGCCTCGCGCGACTCGTCCGGCAAGGTCGAGAACGCGGTCGCCCCCCACTACCCCTGGCTGCTGGGCGGCTCGGCCGACCTCGACTCCTCCACCAAGACCCGGCAGGTCTTCGAAGGCTCGACCGCCTTCACGGCGACCAACACGATCGGCCGCAACCTCCACTTCGGGGTGCGCGAGCACGCCATGGGCGCCATCGCCAACGGGCTGGCGCTGTCCAAGATCAGGTCCTACGCCTCGACCTTTCTGATCTTCTCCGACTACCTGCGCCCCACCATCCGCCTGGCGGCGCTGATGGAGCTGCCCACGATCTTCATCTTCACCCACGACTCGATCAGCGTGGGCGAGGACGGGCCGACCCACCAGCCCGTCGAGCAGATCGCGAGCCTGCGCGCCATCCCCGGCCTGAACACGTTCCGGCCCGGCGACGCCAACGAGGTCGCGGAAGCCTGGCGCGTCATCCTCGGGCTCAAGGCCGAGCCCTCGACGCTGGTCCTGAGCCGCCAGCCGCTGCCCACGATCGACAGGCAGCGGTTCGCCCCCGCCTCGGGCACCGCCAAGGGCGCCTACGTGCTGGCCGACCCCGCCGACGGCAAGACGCCCGAGGTGATCCTGATCGGCACCGGCAGCGAGCTCGGGCTGGTGGTCGAGGCCTACGAGGCGCTCGCTAAGGAGGGCATAGCTGCCCGCGTCGTGTCCATGCCGTCCTGGAACTTGTTCGAGAAGCAGGACCAGGCGTACCAGGACGAGGTCTTCCCCGCCGCCGTGTCGGCCCGCGTGGCCGTCGAGCAGGGCGCCGTGATGGGCTGGGACCGCTACGTGGGGCGGCTCGGCGCGGTCGTGGGCATGCACAGCTTCGGCGCCTCGGCGCCGATGAAGGCCTTGGCCACCAAGTTCGGCTTCACGCCCGACAAGATCGTCGAGATCGCCAAACAGCAGATCGCCAACCACCGGCACCCGAAAGCGGTCAAGGACGCGGCCGAGTAGGGCGTGGCTCGAACGGGTAGGCAGCAAACGCCGCGCCGGCCTCCGGCGCGGCCCACCACGGGGGTCGCTTCATGCAGTTGGGAATGATCGGTCTCGGCCGGATGGGGGGCAACATCGTCCGGCGCCTCATGCGCGACGGGCACAGCTGCGTGGTCTACGACCGCAGCAAGGACGCGACCGACGCGCTGACCAAGGAAGGCGCCACGGCGGCCACCTCGGTCGAAGACCTCGTGGGCAAGCTTTCCGACGCGCCCAAGGCGGTCTGGATCATGCTGCCCGCGGGAAAAATCACGCAGGACACGGTGGACACCCTGTCCGGCCTGCTCGGCCGCGGCGACATCATGATCGACGGCGGCAACTCGATGTACAAGGACGACATCCGCCGCGGCGAGGCCCTGCAGCCCAAGGGCATCGACTACGTCGACGTCGGCACGTCGGGCGGCGTGTGGGGCTTGGACCGCGGCTACTGCATGATGATCGGCGGCTCCAAGACGGCCGTCGACCACCTCGACCCGATCTTCAAGACGCTCGCCCCCGGCATCGGCAACGTGGGCCGCACGCGCGGGCGCGACAAGCTCCCCGACAACCGCGCCGAGGAAGGCTACATCCACGCGGGGCCGACCGGGGCCGGCCATTTCGTCAAGATGGTCCACAACGGCATCGAATACGGCCTGATGCAGGCCTACGCCGAGGGGTTCGACATCCTCAAGCGGAAGAACTCCGAGGACCTGCCGGCCGACCAGCGCTTCGACCTCAACCTGACCGACATCGCCGAGGTGTGGCGGCGCGGCTCGGTGGTGAGCTCCTGGCTCCTGGACCTCACCGCCCAGGCGCTGGCGGGCAGCCCCGACCTGGAGCATTTCTCCGGCAGCGTGGCCGACTCGGGCGAAGGCCGCTGGACGATCGACGCGGCGGTGGAGGAAGGCGTGCCCGCCAACGTGCTCGCGGCGGCGCTGTTCACCCGGTTCCGCTCGCGCGTGGACCACACGTTCGGCGAGAAGATCCTGTCCGCCATGCGCTTCGGCTTCGGCGGCCACGTCGAGACGGGCACGCCCTCTCCCGCGGCCGCGAAACCGGAGTAGGGCGATGGCCACGCAACCCGAGGCTCCTCCCGCCGCCGCCGTCCCGGCGCTCGCGCCCAAGCCCGCCCCCTGCACGATCGTGATCTTCGGCGCGAACGGGGACCTCACGAAGCGCCTCGTGACGCCGGCGCTCTACAACCTCGCCCTGACCGGCCTGCTCCCCGACAACTTCGCGATCCTGGGCGTCGACCGGGGCGGCACGGATGCCGCGGCGTGGCGCGGGCGGTTGAGCGAGGCCATGCAGGGCTTCGTGGGCGGCACGGGCGAGTTCGATCCCGCGAGCATCGACCCGAAGGCGTGGGGCTGGCTCGGCGAGCGCATGCACTACGTGGTGGGCGACTTCGGGGAGGACGCCACCTTCGACAAGATCCGCGACGCGCTGAAGGAGATCGACGAGAAGCACGGCACCGCCGGCAACGTCGTCTTCTACCTGGCGGTGCCCGATCGCTTCTTCGGCCTCGTGGTGGACCAGCTCGGCAAGGCCAAGCTGACCGAATGCGAGGACGGGGACGGCAAGGCCTACCGACGCGTGGTGATCGAGAAGCCCTTCGGCCACGACCTCGACTCGGCCCGCGCGCTGAACGTGCAGATCCTCAAGTCGCTGCGCGAGAACCAGATCTACCGGATCGACCATTTCCTGGGCAAGGAAACGGTGCAGAACATCATGGCGTTCCGCTTCGCGAACGGCATGTTCGAGCCCCTGTGGAACCGCGACCACATCGACCACGTGCAGATCACGGTGGCCGAGACGGTGGGCGTCGAGGGCCGCGGCTCTTTTTACGAGGCGACCGGCGCGCTCCGCGACATGGTGCCCAACCACGTCTTCCAGCTCGTCACCATGACGGCCATGGAGCCGCCGACCTCGTTCGCGGCGGACGCGGTCCGCTCCAAGAAGGTCGACGTGTTCGCCTCGATGAAGTCGGTCAAGCCCGACGAGGCGGTGCGGGGGCAGTACGACGCGGGCACCGTGCTGGGCAACCCCGTGCGCGCCTACCGCAGCGAGCCCAACGTCAGCCCGGACTCGTCCGTCGAGACCTACGCGGCGCTGAAGCTCACCATCGACAACTGGCGCTGGGCGGGCGTGCCCTTCTACATCCGCACCGGCAAGTACATGACGCAGCGGACCACGGAGATCGCGATCCGCTTCAAGTCGGCGCCGACCGCCATGTTCGACAACGAGCCCGGCCCGAACCCGCACGCCAACTGGCTGGTGATCCAGATCCAGCCCGACGAGGGCATCTCCACGCAGTTCGAGGTGAAGACGCCCGGCCCAACGGTCGCGTTGAAGTCGGTGAAGATGAACTTCGCCTACAGCGACTGGTTCCCGGCCCAGCAGAACGTCGGCTACGAGACGCTGCTCTACGACGTGATGATCGGCGACCAGACGCTGTTCCAGCGGGCCGACCAGGTGGAGGAAGGCTGGCGCATCGTCCAGCCCGTCCTCGACGCCTGGGCCAAGGCGAAGCCCGAGGACTTCCCCAACTACATCGGCGGAACCGCGGGCCCGGCCGCCGCCGACGCCATGCTCGCCAAGGACGGCGGCCGGGCGTGGCGCCCCGTGACCCTGGACGCCGGCCCCAAGAAGCTGAAACCCGGGGCCCCGCAGTGACGGACCCGCGCCGTCCCGGCAAGCCGATCGCGCTGGTCGTCTCCGACATCGACGGCACGCTGGTGAACCGCGCCAAGGTGCTGACCCCGCGCGTCCGCGCCGCGCTCGACGCGCTGAAGGCGCGCGGGATCGGCTTCTCGGTGGCGAGCGCGCGTCCGCCGCTCGGGCTGCGGCCGGTGATCGAGAAGCTCGGCCTCGAAAACCCGATCGGCGCCGTCAACGGCGGCGCCATCATGGGCCCGAACCTGTCCATCATCAGCGAACTGCTTCTGCCGGAGGAGGCGGCGCGCGTCAGCGTCGACGTGATGCGCCGCGAGGGGATCGACCCGTGGCTGTTCACCCGCGACCGGTGGTTCCTGCGCGACCCTGAGGGCGCCCACGTGGACCACGAGGCCCGGACGCTGCGGCTCGACCCGACCGTGGTCGCGGAGCTCGACCAGGCCGAGTTCGGCCGCACCTTGAAGATCGTGGGCGCGAGCCACGACCATCCCCGCCTGGCGGAGGTCGAGCGCATCCTGCAGGTCGAGCTCGGGGGCCGCGCGCTCGCCACCCGCTCGCAAAGCTACTACCTCGACGTCACCAACGCGGCCGCCAACAAGGGCGAGGCGGTGCGCGGCATCGCGGAGGCGATGGGCGTGCCGCTCGACCGCGTGCTGACGATCGGCGACGGCGACAACGACACGCCCATGTTCGACGTGGGCGGCTTCAGCGTCGCGATGGGCAACGCCAGCCCCGCCGTCAAGGCGCTCGCGGCGGTCGTGACGGCGAGCTGCGAGGAGGACGGTTTCGCGGTGGCGATCGAGCGATACGTGCTTGACGCGGCGCTGGAGGACGCGCGGCCATGAGCGCGAGCGAGGGCCCAAAGGGCAAGATCTCCATCCTGCTGGCCGACGTCGACGGCACGCTGGTCACCGAGCAGAAGGTGCTGACCGAACGCGCCGTCAAGGCCGTCCGCGCGCTGAAGGACAAGGGCATCCGCTTCGCCATCACCTCCGGCCGCCCCCCGCGCGGCATGGCCATGCTGATCGAGCCGCTCGCCCTCGACACGCCCGTGGCGGGCTTCAACGGCGGCGTGCTGGTCAACCCGGACGGGAGCGTCATCGAGGCCAAGACGCTGCCGCCGGACGTCGCGCGCGACACGATCAAGCTGATCGGCGAGCACGGCCTCGACGCCTGGCTCTACACGGGCGAGGGCTGGTTCATCCACAAGAAGGACGCGCCCCACGTCGCGCGCGAGACCTGGACGGTGAAGTTCGAGGCCAAGGTGGTGGAAACCTTCGCGGACGCCGACCTCGACAGGGCCGTGAAGATCGTCGGCGTCAGCGACGACCTCGACGCCGTCGCCAAGGCCGAGACGGACGCGCAGGCGCGGTTCGGCGGCAGGGTCTCGGCCGCGCGCTCGCAGCCCTACTACCTCGACGTCACCCACAGGGACGCCAACAAGGGCGGCGTGGTCGAGACGCTGTCCAGGCGCCTGGGCATCCCGGCCGCCGAGTTCGCCACCATCGGCGACCAGCCCAACGACGAGGCCATGTTCCGCAAGGGCGGCTTCAGCATCGCCATGGGCAACGCCAGCGACGCCGTGAAGGCCAACGCCAGCGCCACCACCGCGTCCTACAACGACGAGGGCTTCGCCAAGGCGGTGGAGCGCTTCCTGCTGGGCGGGGCCGGCGCGTGAGCGAGGTGCTGATCGCCCCCTCGATCCTGTCGGCCGACTTCGGCCGCCTGGCCGAGGAGGTGCGGGCCGTGGACGCGGCCGGCGCCGACTGGATCCACGTCGACGTGATGGACGGCCGCTTCGTGCCCAACATCACCTTCGGGCCGCCGGTGGTCGAGGCCGTGCGGCGCGCGACCGCCAAGCCGCTCAACGTCCACCTCATGATGGTCGAGCCCGAGCTGATGCTCGACGACTTCGTGCGGGCCGGGGCCGACCACCTGATCGTCCAGGCCGAGCCCTCCTCCACGATCCACCTCCACCGCGTCCTGGGCCGCATCCGCGACGCGGGCCGCAAGGCGGGCGTGGCCCTGAACCCCGCCACGCCGCCGAGCGCGATCGACTACGTGCTCCACCTCTGCGACGTGGTGCTCTGCATGACGGTCAACCCCGGCTTCGGGGGCCAGGCCTTCCTGCCCGAGGTGCTCCCCAAGGTGCGGGCGGTCCGCGACATGGCGGACGCGCGCGGCCTCGACCTCCGGGTCGAGGTCGACGGCGGCATCGGGACCAAGACGATCCGGGCCGCCCGCGAGGCCGGGGCCGATGCCATGGTGGCGGGCTCCGCCATCTTCGGCGCGAGCGACTACCGCGCGGCGATCACGGGGCTGCGCGAGGCCGCCGCACCAGCGGAAAGGGTGAGCCGCCATGGCTGAGGCAAGTCTCAGGACCGCGCGGCTCGTCACCTACGCGAGCCCGGAGGTGCTGGCCGACGAGGTCGCGGCCTGGCTGCTGCGCCTGGCCGAGCAGAAGGACGGCCCCTTCGCGCTCTGCCTGTCGGGCGGCTCGACGCCCAGGACGCTCTACCAGCGGATGTCACGCCCGCCCTTCGCGGCCGAGTTCCCCTGGGACAGGACGCACGTCTTCTTCGGCGACGAGCGCTTCGTGCCGGCGGGCGACAAGGACAACAACTTCACGATGGCCTCCGACGCCCTGCTGTCGCGCGTGCCGATCCCGGAAGGGAACGTCCACCGCATGGTGACGGAGGCGGCCTCGGCCGGGCAGGCGGCCGAGAGCTACGAGGCCGAGCTGAAGCGGTTCTACGGGGCCGACCGCCTCGACCCCGGCCGCCCGCTGTTCGACGTCAACCTGCTCGGCCTCGGCCCTGACGGCCACACGGCCTCGCTGATCCCGGGCCAGCCCGTGCTGGAGGAGCGCGCGCGCTGGGTCGCGGACGTGTCGCGGGGGCGTCCCGAGGCCCGCATCACGCTCACCTACCCACCGCTGGAAAGCAGTCGCCACGTCGCCTTCCTGGTCACGGGCGCGGGCAAGCTCGACATGCTGGCCCACGTCCGCGGGGGTGCGGAGGACGTCCCGGCGGCCCGGCTCGCCACGGCGGGCGAGGTCCACGTCTTCACGGACCGCGCGGCCGTCGGCACCTGAGCGAAAAGAAGGGTCAGCTCTTCCGCCGCAGGAAGTCCTCGAAGGCCCGCAGGGTCGCGTCCGACGCGTAGTGCTCCATCCCCTCCGCGTCGGTTTCGGCGGCGTCCGGCGGAACCCCGACCGCGACCAGCAGGTCGACCACGAGCCGGTGGCGGGTTCGGGCGCGCTCCGCCATGGCGTGGCCGGCCTCCGTCAGGAACACGCCCCGGTAGGGCCGCGACGTCACCAGGCCCTCGCGCTTGAGCCGGGCCAGCGACTTCGTCGCGGTCGGCAACGTCACCCCGAGCCTGCGGGCGATGTCGGTGGTGCGGGCCTCGCCGTGCTCGCGGGCGAGGTCGGCGATCAGCTCGGTGTAGTCTTCCAGGATCGCGCTCGACCGCGCCGACCGGGCTTCGCGGAAGCGCTGCGCCTGCGAGGGGTCCGCACCGTCGCCCGGCGCGGGGTCGGTCTGAGGCGGAGCGGGCCTGCGGGTCACGCGCGCTGTGGTCCTCGGTCGGGTGCGGCGAAGCGGGAGCGGCACTATGCCGATCCGGCTCCCGCGCGCAAGCCGCGCGACAGACTGCGCGTCGCGCCGAGGCGAGTCTGCCCCTTGACGTTAAGTTAGCTTCAGCTAACTTCTAACGGGTCTCACGAACGTGGCCCGTCCCTGCCCGATGTCCACCCTCGCCCACCCCACGCTCACCGACCGGACCACCGCGGCTGCGCGCGACGTGCTGGCGGGACGGCGGACCGGGTTCGGCTCGGCGCTGCTGTTCGCCGGACCCGCGGTGGTGGCCTCGATCGCCTACATGGACCCGGGCAACTTCGCGACCAACATCCAGGCGGGCGCGCGCTACGGCTACGCGCTGATCTGGGTCGTGGTGCTCGCCAACCTGGTCGCCATGCTGTTCCAGGCGCTGTCGGCCAAGCTCGGCATCGTGACGGGACGCAACCTCGCCGAGCTCTGCCGCGACGCCTTTCCGGCGCCCGTGGTCTGGGCCATGTGGGGGATCAGCGAGGTCGCGGCCATGGCGACCGACCTGGCGGAGTTCCTGGGCGGCGCGATCGGCCTGTCGCTGCTGCTCCACGTGCCCCTGCTGGCGGGCATGGCGGTGACCGCGGTCGCGACCTACGCCATTCTGGGCCTCGAACGCCGCGGTTTCCGTCCCATGGAGCTCGTGGTGGGCGGCCTCGTGGCGGTGATCAGCCTGTGCTACGTGGCTGAACTCTTCGTCGCCAAGGTCGCGTGGTCCGACTTGGCGATGCACGCGGTCGTTCCTCGCCTCCCGGACGGGCAGGCGCTGACCATCGCGGTGGGCATCATCGGCGCGACCGTGATGCCGCACGCGATCTACCTGCACTCGGGGCTGACGCAGCATCGCACCCCCGTCCGTGACGAGCGGGAACGGCGGCGGCTCCTGGACTTCTCCAACCGCGAGGTCGTGGCGGCGCTGGTCCTGGCGGGCCTCGTCAACGTCGCCATGGTGGTCATGGCCTCGGGCGCCTTCCACGCCGGACACCCGGAGGTGGCCGAGATCGAGACCGCCTATCACACGCTGGGGCCGCTGCTCGGCGCGGGTGCCGCGGGCGTCTTCCTGCTGTCGCTGATCGCCTCCGGCCTGTCGAGCTCCGTGGTGGGCACGCTGGCGGGGCAGATGATCATGCAGGGATTCGTGAGGGTCTCCGTTCCCATCTGGGTCCGGCGGCTGGTCACCATGGTGCCCGCCTTCGCCGTGGTGGCCTACGGCGTCGACGCCACCCGGGCGCTGGTCGCGAGCCAGGTGGTTCTCAGCGTGGCGCTGCCCGTCCCCATGGTGGCGCTGGTTCTGTTCACGCGGCGGCGCGATTTGATGGGCGCCTTCGTGAACGGGCGGCTCGTCAGCGGGCTCGCGATCGGCGGCACCGCGGTGGTCGGGGCGCTGAACGTGGTTCTCATCCTGCAAACCTTCGGCGTGCCGATCCCGGGCCTGGGCTGAGGGGAGCGCCCGTCAGGCCATCATCGGCCCGGTCACGGGCGGCAGCGGAGGATCCAGCCGCGCTTCCAGGTCGGCGATCCGCCGCCGGAGCGCCTCGTTCTCGTCGCGGGCGAGGGCCGCCATCTCGCGCACGGCCTCGAACTCCTCGCGGGTCACGACGTTCATGCCCGCGAGCAGGCGCTCGGCCTGGGTCTTGACCGCCGTCTCGGCTTCGCGCCGGACCCCGTGCGCCACCCCGGCGGCGTCGGTCACGAGCCGCGCGACGCCATCGATGATCCGGCCACCCCGTTCAGCCATGCCGCCCTCCCTTGTGCGGGCTCAGGTCTACCACGGCGGAACCGGATCAGGCCAGGGCGGCGGCTCAGGCCGAGGCGGGGTCGAGCCTGTCGGCTCGGCGCAGCGTGGGGAACAGGTGCCACCAGGTCGCGGCCACGAGGAGCGTGAGGCACCCGCCCACCACCACGGCCGGCACGGTGCCGAGCAGCGACGCCGTGACGCCCGACTCGAACTCGCCGAGCTGGTTCGAGGTGCCGATGAACAGAAAGTTGACGGCGCTGACCCGCCCGCGCATCGCGTCGGGCGTCTGCAACTGCACCAGGGCGCCGCGGATCACCACGCTCACCACGTCGGAAGCCCCCATGATCGCGAGCGCCGCGAGCGAGAGCGGGATCGAGCGCGACAACCCGAACAGCACGGTGGCGAGCCCGAACACGCCCACCGCGGCGAGCATCGTCACGCCGACGTGGCCCCCGAGGGGGCGGCGCGCCAGCACCACGGAGGTCAGCAGCGCGCCGGCGGCGGGCGCGGCCCTGAGCGCCCCGAGGCCGACGGGACCGGTGTGCAGGATGTCGCGCGCGTAAACGGGAAGCAGCGCGGTCGCGCCCCCCAGCAGCACGGCGAACAGGTCCAGCGAGACCGCTCCCAGGATCGCCGGGTGGTCGCGGATGTAGGTGAAGCCCGACAACAGCGTGGTCAGGCCGGCGGGCTCGCGCTTGGCCGTCGGCCGCGTCACGCGCAGGCTGCCCACCAGCAGGCTCGCCGCGAGCCAGAACGCCGCCGCGGTCGCGTAGGCAGCGGCCGGCCCCAGGCCGTACAGCAGGCCGCCCAGCGCGGGACCCACGATCGTGGCCGTCTGGTTGGCGGAGGCCGACAGGGCCAGCGCGCGCGGCAGCGCCTCGGCCGAGACGACGCCGGGCAGCAGGGCCGCGACCGCGGGGCTCTCGAAGCCGCGCGAGCCCCCCACCACCGCGACGGCCGCGAAGACGCCGCCAACGCCGAGGTGCCCGGTGATCCCGCCCGCCGCGAGGGCGGCCACGGCCAACGCCTCGGTGGTTTGGCACGTCCGGGCCACCGTGCGCCGGTCGTAGCGGTCCGCGACGTGGCCGGCGGGCAGCGTCAGCAGGAGCATGGGCACGAACTGCGCGAGCCCGATCAGGCCGAGTTCGAACGTGCTGTCGGTCAGGGCGTAGACCTGCCAGCCGACCGCCACGGCCGTGACCTGGAAGGCCAGGGTGGACAGCGTCCGGGCGGCCCAGAAGCGGGGGAAGCCGGAAAACCGGAGGGAAGCCGGCGGGGCGGCCTGGAAGGCTGCGGGCAAGGCGTGATCCGAGTGGGGTGGGGACTGCTCCGGGGGCCCTACCCGGGGAGCCCGGCCCGCGCAAGCACGCCTCGCGCCTCAGGTCCCTTCGCGCGGGCTCTGGACGGGCGGCGCGACCGCGAGGCCCGTGTCGCGCGCGAGGTCGGCCAGCGTGTAGGTTTCCACCACCGCCCCGGCGTCGTCGAGCAGGCGCACCGCGTCGGGCACGAGCAGCGTGTCGCCGCCCAGCATCTCCTTCTTGGGCTGGAGCGTCCGCTCGTCCGTCTCGAAGAAGCCGCCGAGATATTGCTGGAGCCGGGACCGGTGATCGCCCCCGCTCGCCGACGAGTCGTCGTGCCAGGGCGTCTGGCTCAGCACGGTCGCCTCCGCGCTGGCGCCGGATCGCAGGGTTTGCAGCAGCATGGGTGGTCAGCTCCTCTGGAAAGCGGGTCCGCGCCGTATAGCGGGTTGGGCCGGATAAAGTTCATTTCCGAGCGGTGGCGACCGCGTTGGGCCTGCTTGCGCGGCCGCGGTGGTCCGGGCACGGTGGCGGGGATGGGGGGACACGGGATGGAGCCGGGCGGAGCGGGTCGCGTCGCGGTGGTGGGGGCGGGACCCGCCGGGCTGATGGCGGCCGAGGTCGCGGCCGCGGGCGGCGCGGCCGTGACCCTGTTCGACCGGATGCCGAGCGCCGGCCGCAAGTTCCTCCTGGCGGGCCGGGGCGGGCTCAACCTGACGCACAGCGAGCCGCTTCCCGCGTTCGTGGCGCGCTACGGCGTCGCCGCGACGCCCCTCGGGCCGTTGCTGGCCGCCTTCCCACCCGCCGACCTCAGGGCTTGGTGCGCGTCGCTCGGCGAGCCCACCTTCGTGGGCAGCAGCGGCCGCGTGTTCCCCCGAAGCTTCAAGGCCTCGCCGCTGCTGCGGGCGTGGCTGCGGCGGCTCGCCGGCCTCGGGGTCGGGTTCATGCCTCGCCACCGCTGGACGGGATGGGACGCTGACGGGGCGCTCCGGTTCGAAACGCCGGACGGGACCACCCACTGGCGGGGTGGCGCGGCGGTGCTGGCGCTGGGCGGCGCGAGCTGGCCGCAGCTCGGCTCGGACGGCACCTGGACGGAGGTCTTCCGCGACGCGGGCCTGCCCGTGGCGCCGTTGACGCCTTCGAACTGCGCCTTCGCGGTGGACTGGTCGGCGCCCTTCCGCGACCGTTTCGAAGGCCAGCCGCTGAAATCAGTGCGGCTGAGCTTCGCGGGCCGCACGACGCGGGGCGACGCGATGCTGACGCGCGCGGGCCTGGAAGGCGGTGCGGTTTACGCGCTCTCGGGGCCGCTGCGCGACGCCATCGCGCGCGACGGCGGGGCCGTGCTGGACGTGGCGCTGCGCCCCGACATGCCGGTCGCGGCCATGGCGGCCAGACTCGCGGACCGACCGCCGAAGCGGTCGGTGTCGACGCATCTCGGCAAGGTTCTCCGCCTGGCGCCGGCCGCGGTGGCGCTGCTGCACGAAGCGGCGCGCCAGGGGTCAGCCCCTCCGCCGGGCCACCTCGATCCCGAAGCGCTCGCGACGCTGATCAACGCCGTACCCGTGCGCCTGTCCGGCACGGCCTCGATCGCGCGGGCGATCTCCAGCGCCGGCGGCGTCCCGTTCGCAGCGGTCGACGGCGGGTTGACGCTGCGCGCGCGTCCCGGAACGATCCTGGCGGGCGAGATGCTCGACTGGGAGGCCCCGACGGGCGGCTACCTGCTTCAAGCCGCCTTCGCCACGGGCGCGGCCGCAGGACGGTCCGCGCTCGACGCGATCGGACGGCAGGCCGGGTGGTCGTAGCGGCGCGGCGGAGGCGCGCGGTCCGCGATCGGTCTCAGGCGCCGGCCGGAGTCGGGGCCGTCCGCGCCCGGGCGGGCTTCCTTGCCCGCTTGACGGAGGTCGCGGTCGCGCTCGCGTCGCGGTCCGCAGCCTCCTTGGCGAGGCGCAGCTCCCGCAGACGGGCGGTTTTGGCCGCTTCCGCGTCGCGAGCGAGCCGAAGGTCGCTCATGGCCTTGGCGGCGTCGGTTTGGCGCTGTTCCGCGAGCTTGAAGCGCGCTTCCGCGCGCTGGCGGATCTCCACGGGATCCCCGTTCCTGGACGGCATTGCCACTCTCCTCAGTCCTGCGCCCCGCGCGCGGGCGGCGTGTTTCAGACCGCCTGGGTGACGGGCCTTCCGGGCCGCGGCCGCTCGGCGGCCTTCTTGGGCGCGGGCAGCAGGCCTTCGCGCTGCAATTGCTTGCGGGCCGCCTTGCGCTGCCGCCGGATCGCCTCGGCCTGTTCGCGCGCGCGGCGCTCGGAGGGCTTCTCGTAGGCGCGCCGCTGCTTCATCTCGCGGAACACGCCTTCGCGCTGCATTTTCTTCTTGAGGACTTTCAGAGCTTGATCGACGTTGTTGTCGCGAACTAGGACCTGCATCAAACCTCGCTTGCATGACGTAAGAGAAAGGCCGGGGTACGACCCGGCCCTCAAGAGCAAACCCGATGTCGCTTCCGCGATCATTCGACAGCGGGCACGGGCCGGCCCCGGGTCGGGAAGCGACCCGGGGCCGGAGCCGCGACGATCAAACGACCTGGAGTTGGTCCGCCGACTTCTTGCCTGTCCTGCGGTCGGCGACCAGTTCGTAGTTGAGCTTCTGGCCCTCGCGCAGGTCGTTCAGGCCGGCTCGCTCCACGGCGCTGATGTGAACGAAAACGTCCTGGCCGCCGTCGTCCGGCGCGATGAAGCCGTAGCCCTTGGTTGCGTTGAACCACTTCACGGTTCCAACACTCATGAGTCACCCTTGGAATTCGAGAGTTAATAAACGCTGCCGATCCGATCAGCGCGGTGGAATAGGTCGATCGTCTAAAGGGAGCTCATCAGCGAACGCGACCGGCGAACTGGCCACGGAAACAGATCGTTCATCTTAGGACCGATGTCGCTAAGATAAGGTGCACCCCGGACGGTGTCAAACTTGTTCGCTCCGGCCGAACCGGCAGCCGCCGGTCGCGGGATCGTCAACCGGTCGCGGCCGGCCTTGCGCGAGGATCGGCCGCACCCGATCTCGGTCCAAACACCAACCGAGATGGTGCCCATGCCGCTCCTGTCCGTGCTCGACCTCGCCCCCGTCCCCGAGGGCTCGACGATCCCGCAAGCCCTCGCCAACACGCTCGACCTCGCCCGCCACGCCGAAGCGCTCGGCTACACGCGCTACTGGGTGGCCGAGCACCACAACATGGTCGGCATCGCGAGCGCCGCGACCGCCGTGGTGGTGGGCCACGTCGCGGCCGGGACCAGGACGATCCGGGTCGGCTCGGGCGGGATCATGCTGCCCAACCATTCGCCGCTGGTGATCGCCGAACAGTTCGGCACGCTGGCCGCGCTCCACCCGGGCCGCATCGACCTCGGGCTCGGCCGCGCGCCCGGCACCGACGGGCACACCTGGCGGGCGCTCCGGCGCGACCCGTCGGCGGCCGAGAGCTTCCCGCAGGACGTGCTGGAGCTTCAGGCGCTGCTGGGCGCCGTGCAGCCCGGCCAGACGGTCCGCGCCGTTCCGGGCATGGACTCGAAGGTGCCGCTGTGGATCCTGGGGTCCAGCCTGTTCGGCGCGCAACTCGCCGGCATCCTGGGCCTCCCCTTCGCCTTCGCGTCGCATTTCGCGCCCGCCGCGCTCGAGGACGCGCTGCGGCTGTACCGCGCGCGGTTCGAGCCGTCCGACCAGCTCGCCGCCCCCTACGCGATCGCGGGCGTGAACGTGGTGGCGGCCGACACCGACGCGGAGGCGCGCCGCCTGTTCACCTCCGTGCAGCAGGCGTTCACGGCGATGTTCCGCAACACCCGCGGCAAGCTCCCCGCCCCCGTCGAGGACATCGAGGCGTTCTGGACGCCGGCCGAGAAGGCGCAGGTGTCGGCCATGCTGTCCTGCTCGGTGGTGGGCTCGCCCGAGACCGTCCGCCGCGGGCTGGCCGCCTTCGCGGCACGGACGGGGGCGGACGAGGTTCTGGTCGCCTGCGCGGTTCACGACCACGACGCGCGGCTGCGCTCCTACGAGATCCTGGCGGGGGTGGCCCGCGAGGCGGCCGAGGCGGCGCCACGCGAGCTCGCCGCGGTTTGAAGCCTCCGCGGGGCTGAAACCACGGCCGAACCCGGGCGGCGCCGCGCTTCGCGCGCGATGCTGCGTTGCAAGAAACGCGTGGGCGGCGCAAGGCCGGGCTGGGCTAGGGTGGGGTGGACCGCACTCCGTCGATACGGCCGCCCATGACCCTGCCCCTGTCGCTGATCGCGCTGGCGGTCGCCTCCTTCGGGATCGGCACCACAGAGTTCGTCATCATGGGCCTGCTGCCCGAGGTGGCGGCCGACCTGCGCGTCACCATCCCGACCGCCGGCCTGCTGATCGGCGGCTACGCGCTGGGCGTCACCTTCGGGTCGCCGCTGATGGCGGCCCTGCTGGCCCGGGTGCCGCGCAAGCGCGCCCTGCTCGCGCTGGTGAGCCTGTTCACGGTCGGGAACCTCGCCTGCGCGCTCGCGCCCAGCTACGGGCTGCTGATGGCCGCGCGGCTGCTCACGGCGCTGTGCCACGGCACGTTCTTCGGCATCGCCGCGGTGGTGGCCACGACGCTGGTGCCGCCCAAGCAGCGGTCGCGCGCGGTCGCGGTGGTGTTCTCGGGGCTGACGCTCGCCAACGTGCTCGGCGTCCCGTTCGGAACGGCCCTGGGGCAGGCGCTGGGCTGGCGGGCGAGCTTCTGGGCGATCGTGCCGATCGGCTGCCTGGCGGGCGTGGCGATCTGGCGCTGGGTGCCGGTCGTGGCGGTGCAGGCGGGCTCCTCGTTCCTGCGCGAGCTCAGGGCGCTCGGCCGCGCCGCCGTGCTGCTGCCCATGCTGACCAGCACGCTGGTGTCCGCGAGCCTGTTCGCCACCTTCACCTATCTCGCGCCCCTCCTGGAAACCGTGACCGGCGTGTCGCCCCGCGGCGTCACCCTGGTGCTGCTGGTGTTCGGCCTCGGCATCACGGCCGGCAACTTCGGGGGCGGGCGGCTGGCGGACTGGCGTCAGATGGGCGCGGTGATCGGGCTCACGGGCGCGATGACGGTTGTGCTGGTGGGGCTCGCCGGGCTGGTCGGCCTGTCGCCCGCCGCGGCCGCGGCGGGGGTCGTGGCGTGGGGCGCGGTGACCTTCGCCTGCGCGGCCCCGCTGCAAACCCGCGTGGTCGACGGCGCCGTGGGGGCGCAGAGCCTTGCGTCCGTGCTGAACCAGAGCGCGTTCAACGCCGGCAACGCGCTGGGCGCCTGGGTCGGGGGCCGCGCGCTGGTGGAGGGGCTGTCCTACGGGTCGCTGCCGCTGGTCAGCGCGGGGTTGGCCGGGTTGGCGCTGACGGTCGGGCTGATCGACGCCACGGTGAGCCGGCGCGCGGCAGCCCCGGTGCCCACGCCCGCCGAGTAGGTCAGGCGGCCCCGCGGTGGGGCACCACGTAGGGGCCCTCGGGGATCACGGCCACCGCGGGGTCGCCCGCGCGGATCAGGGCGGCCGACACCGCCGCGTCGATGTCGGTGACGAGGTCGACGCCCGTGATGCGCCGCTCGGCGTCCGACAGGCCCGACGTGTAGAGCTCCACGCGCCCGAGGCGCAGGGACTTGAGCTGCATCTCGGTCTGCCACTCGTCCACCGCGGCCAGCGGCTTGGCGGTGAGCGTCGCCAGGAACCGCTCCGGCCCGAGCTCGACGAGCCGCCGCTGGGCGTCGCGGAACTCGTCCGACCCGAGCCCTTCGGAGCATTCCGACGCGATGACCAGCGTGCCGCCGGGCTCCAGGATGTCGAGCGGCGTCACCATGCCCTTGACCGTCTGGTAGTAGGTCTTGTCCAGCGGGTAGCCCGCCGACGAGGTCACCACGGTGCGGAAGCGCCGGCCCACGCCCACGTGCGTCGAGCGCTCCACGAAGGCGACCGCGCCCGCGTGGCTCGCCAGGACCTCGCCGAAGGTCACGTGCGCGAGGTCGCGCGCCTCGTCCAGCACCGTGTTGAGCGCGTAGCACGGCCCCAGCATCCGCACGATCTCCAGCTGCTCCTCGTGCAGCGGGTTGCCGACGAGGTTGCACTGGACCGCGAGCGGGTGCTCCATGAAGCGCGCGGAATGGAAGGTGCGGATCGTCTCGTGCCCCGCGATCCCCGGCGCGATCACCTTGCGGCCGCCCGACCAGCCCGCCATGAAGTGCGGCTCGACGAGCCCCGTGGCGATGCGCAGGTCGGCCTCCACGAAGCGGCGGTCGAGGGTCACGGGGGTCCCGCGCCCCGGCGTCCGGCCGAGGTCGACGTGGTCGGCGTCGGCGCGCGCGTCGTGGTTCTCGACGCGCACCTCGGCCAGCACCCACGGGTCGCCCACGAGCTCGGCCAGCTCGGCGCCGAGGTTGGGCCGGTGCAGGCCGGTCGCGACCAGCACGGTCACGCGGTCGAGCGGCACGCCGGCCGCCACGATCGTCTCGATCATCGGGCGGAGGAACAGCCGGTTGGGCACGGGCCGGGTGATGTCGCAGATCAGGATGCAGGCGCTCCCGCAGCTGCGCGCGAGCTCCGCCAGCGGGGGCGCCCCGACGGGCTCGGCGAGCGCGCGGGCGATCGCGGCGGCGGGGTCGGGCAGCTTGGGAAGCGGGCGCTTGCGCACCACGGTGGGTTCGGCGCCGGCGGGCAGCCGCAGGGGGATGTGGCCGCGGCCGTAGGCGAGCGGGATGGGCGGATGGCTCACGGGCTTGCCTCCGGCTTGGGGCGGACCAGGATGGCGCGGAAGTCGTTCACGTTGGTCAGCGTGGGGCCGGTCACCACCAGGCGGCCGAGCGCCGCGAAGAGCGGGTAGGCGTCGTGCCGGTCCAGCGCCGCGGCCGGGTCGAGGCCGCGCGCCCGCGCCTCGCCCAGCGTGCGCGCGTCGATCCAGGCCCCCGCGTTGTCCTCGGAGCCGTCCACCCCGTCGGTGTCGCAGGCGAGCGCCGCCACGCCCGGCAGGCCGTTGAGCTGCAGGGCCAGCGCCAGCAGGAACTCGGTGTTGCGGCCCCCGCGGCCCCCGCCCTCGCCGCGCAGCGTCACGGTGGTCTCGCCGCCCGAAAGGAGGACGCAGGGCGGCGGCGCGGGCAGGCCGGACGATTGGGCCGAGCGGGCCAGCGCCACCATGTCCCGCGCGACGTCCCGCGCCTCGCCCTCGACCGCGTCGCCCAGGATGAAGGGCGCGACCCCGTGGCGCTCGGCCAGGGCCGCCGCGGCCCGCAGCGCCATGGCGGGGGTGGCGAGCACGTGGACGTCCGCCGCGACGGGCTCGTCCGCCAGCCCCGTGTTGGCGCGGATCGCGGCCTCAAGGGCGGGCGGCACGGCGATGCCGTAGCGGCTCAGAACCGTCAGGGCCGCGTCGGGATCGGGCCTCTCCGGGATCGTGGGGCCGGAGCCGATGACGCGCGGGTCGTCGCCCGGCACGTCGGAGATCAGGTAGGTGACGAGCCGCGCGGGCAGCGCCGCCGCCGCGAGCCGGCCCCCCTTGATGGCGGACAGCGCCTTGCGGACCGTGTTCATCGCGCCGATCGGCGCGCCCGAGCGCAGGAGCGCGCGGTTGACGGCGCGCTTGTCCTCGGCCGTGACGCCCGCCGCAGGGACGCTGAGCAGCGCCGAGGCGCCGCCCGAGATCAGCGCCACCACGAGGTCGTCGGCGGTGGCGCCGCGCGCGAGGTCCAGAATGCGCCGCGCCGCGGCCTCGCCCGCCTCGTCCGGCACGGGATGGGCGGCCTCGACCACCTCGATCCCGCGCGTGGGCGCCCCGTGGCCGTAGCGCGTGACCACCAGCCCCTCGCAGGGCGCGGGATAGGCGGCCTCGAAGGCCTGGGCCATGCGGGCCGAGGCCTTGCCGGCGCCCAGCACGATCGTGCGGCCGGGCGGCGGCTCGGGCAGCACGCCGTCGAACTTGCCCTCGGGCAGCGCCGCGGCCAGCGCCGCCTCGAACAGGGCGCGCAGCAGCGCGCCGTCACCGGTCTCTGCCTGCTCCGCCAATCCAGGCTCCCGCACCGCGTCGCCTCCGCATCACTCAGGCCGGCTATGACGGTCCCTCGATCCGATCGGACTTGACCTTGGCGTCCGTGTGGTCGACGTCGTGCCACAGCGCGATCCCGCCCGTGATGCCGGCCTCGTTGGGCACGATCTTGACGCGGTCGTCGAGGTCGCCCTCCACGCGGCGGCCGTTGCCCCCGCCGATGTAGAGGGTGTCGTAGTGGACCAGGCTGTCCAGGATGGCGATAACCTTGTGGACCCGCTTGTTCCAGCGCTTGTGGCCGACGTGGGCCAGGGCGTCGCGGCCGATGTAGTCGTTGTAGGCCTTGCGCCGGGTGATCGGGTGGTGGGCGAACTCCATGTGGGGGGCCATGATCCCGTCCTGGAACAGCGACGTGCCCGCCCCGGTGCCGAGGGTCAGCACGAACTCGATGCCCGTCCCCGCGATCACGCCCAGGCCCTGGATGTCGGCGTCGTTGCCGAGCCGCGCGGGCTTGCCGAGCCTGTGGCCGACGGCGTCGGCGAGCGGGTAGTCGCGCCACTGGCTCCCCGGGAAGTGCGGGGCGGTCAGGACGCGCCCGCGCCGCACCGCGCCGGGGAAGCCGATCGAGATGCGGTCGAAGGCGGGCAGGTCGGCCACCAGGGCGCCCAGCTCGTCCAGGAGCTGGCCGGGAGCCAAGTCCTCCGGGGTCTTGCGCCACACCTTGTCGTGCAGCATGCGGCCCGCGGGATCGAGCACGGAGCCTTTCAGGCCGGTGCCGCCGATGTCGAGGGCCAGGGTCTTGGGGTCGTCCATCGGGTCAGCGAAGCTCCTGGCGGCGGTGCCGGACCTTCCGGTCGGGGCCGCGGCCCCACGGGGTTCCACGATTTTCATTCGGCCGCAATCGTCCTATCTGAAACCGCGATGCCGAGCGTCGATTTCATCGCGGTGCGGGAGGGGTCCGCCGCGCCGCCCGAACCCTCCCCGGCGTTTCCGGGCGGCGCCGAGCACCTCGTCGAGGTCAACCGCCGCCCGCCCCGCGCGGAACGGCTGCGCGGGCTCGTGCCGGGGACGGCCGTGTCGGTCGTGGTCCACATCGTCCTGACGCTGGCGGGGCTCGCGATCTGGCGCGCCATGCTGACGGACCTGACCGCGCCCGAGCCGATCTCGGTGGAGGTCGTCCATTCGATCCCGGGCGAGGGCAACGGGCCCGGACCGGCCGCGAAGCAGCCGGACGCGCCGCAACCCAAGCCCGCGCAAGCGGACCCCGCCCCCGCGCAGCCCGAGGCCAAGCCCCCCGAAGTCAAGCCGCCAGAGGCCAAGCCGCCCGAAGCCGCCAAGCCCGTCCCGCCGACGCCGAAGGACGACCCGCCTCCGCCGGAGGCGGCCAAGCCCGCGACCCCGCCCCCGCCGGCGTTGGCGCACCCCGACCCGGCGCCCGCGCCTCCCCCCGCCGCGCCCACCCCGGCCGAGCGAAGCTCGAACGCGCTCGACCCGCCGCCCGAGCCGAAACCCGCCGCGGCCCAACCCGGGAAGGCGCCTCCCGCCCTCGCGGACGCGAGGCCGCCCACCCCGCAACCGCCGCCGCCAGCCAAGGCCCCGCCCCGCCCCGCCGTGGTGACCGCGCCGCGTGCCGAGGCGAGCGTCCCACCCCCGCCGCCGGACCCGGACCCGGCCGCGAAGGCGGTCGCGCCCGCTCCGGACGACCCGCGCGCCGGGTCGGACCCGGCGGCGGCGCTCGCCGCGGCCCTCCCCCAAAACCCGTTCCTGATGCCCTCGGCCTACCAGGCCCTCATGGCCGCGCAGGGGACCAGCGACAGCGCGGACTACAAGGGCGCGGTGTTCGGCCGGTTGAACCACGGCCACGCGCAGGAGGTGGCCGAGCAGGCGCGGCGGCGCGGGCTGCGCGGCCAGGCCGTGGTGCAGGTGACGCTGGACGACGCGGGCGGCATCCGCGACCTGTCGGTGGTGCAGTCCAGCGGCAAGCCGGCCGTGGACGAGGCCGCGACCGCCATGGTGCGCGGCGGGGCGCCCTATCCCCCGCCCCCGCCCGGGGGCCAGCGCGTGTTCAAGTTCGGGCTGGTCTTCGGGAGCTGAGGGCGGGTGAGCGGAGGGCGCTCGCCGGCCCTCACCCGACCTCGGCCCGCCCGTCGATGCGGGTTTCAGGTCGAACGGGGACGCATTCCAGGACGGGATGATCCAGCAGGTCGCGGATCAGGGCCTCGGATCCGCCGACCAGGGTGAAGGTCAGGTCGTAATCGGTGCAGACCAGCCAGCGGCGGTCCTCCGGAAACCAGTGGCTGGGGGTGGTGCGCGCACCCAAAGCTTCGTCGGGGAAGGACGCCACGTCGTCCAGCACGCCCTCCCAGAGCTTGTCGCCTCCTCCCCAGTCCGTGGTCGCGAGCACCCAGAACCGGAACAGGACGCGGTCGACCGCGGTGTGGCGGCGCAGAACCGCAACCAGCGCGTCGCGCTCGGGAGCGGTCAGACTGGCTTCGATCGGCCCGACGAGGTGCCTGGGCCAACTGCTCCCCGGGAACAGGCGGGTGAACGACCACGAGCTGAGCGTCGGCACGAAGGCGATCCCGTACCGTCCGGCCAGCTCGGCCCAGCGGATCGGGACGAGGCGGGAGGCGCGGTCGGCGCCTCCGTAGACCAGCCTTGATCGCGCGGCGCCCTCCACGGGTGCCGCGTCGGGACCGAGGCTCCGGGTCTCCGCCTCGTGCCACGTCAGCGCCCTGTCCCGCACCGACGGGTCTTCGTGAACGGCGTGGAAGACCTTCGCGTAGAGCGGGAAGACGGGCGGGACGCAGTGCGTCACGGTGGCCGGCACGCCCGCGCTCAGCTCCGTGACGTTGTCGGTGATCCAGCGGCATGGATCGAGCGTCGGAAGCAGCTTCACGGGGCGGTGGTCCGGTGCCGTGCCGCCGCGGTTCGGGCGCGGCCGACCGGGCGCGGGGGCGGCGCGGGTCGGCATCGGGCCGCCACCTCCCGGCTCACGTCCAGTACAGCGCGCGGGCCTGCGGCAGGTGGGCCGCGAACAGCCGGGTGAGCTCGTCCCGCATCTCGGTCATGACGGGCTTGGGGTAGACGTGCTTGACCGAGCCGAACTTGGTCAGCTTGCGGACGCGGTTCGCCTCGTCCATGTCGAGCCGGGTCGCGGGATACCAGTCGAGCAGCACGCCCTTCGACTTCGGGGTGAAGCGGTGGGTGATGAACTCGGCCGTGAGGTCGAGGTCCGGAACGTCGCCGAGCGCGCGGGCGGCGCGGCCGGCCAGGTCCGCGTAGCCCTCCCGCCAGCCGTCCGCCGGCATGATGGGCGCCACCGTGAGGCCGACGGGATAGCGGTCGAGCGCGAGGCGGCGCAGCGCCGCGAGCCGCGCGTCGAGCGGGGCCGTGCCGCCCTCGAAGCGCACCAGGGCGGGCGCCGTCACCGACATGCGGACCCGCGTGCGGCCCGCGTGCGGCAGCCCCAGCAGGGGCTCGACGCCCGCGAACTTGGTCGTGAAGCGCAACTGCACCGCGGCGTCCCAGGCCCCGAAGAAGCGCACCGCCTCGGCGAGCGACCCCGTCAGGTGCTCGATGCCGAGCGGGTCCGTGTAGCAGGAGGCCTCGAAGGTCGTGCCCTCGCGGGCGCGGCTCTCCGAGCGCGAGGTGATCGTCCCCGCCCCCGCGTAGGCCGCGAGCCCGCCCAGGATCTCGGGCAGGTTGGCGTAGGCGCGCGTCACCGGCGGTCCGGCGAGCGAGCCCGCGAGGTAGCAGTACTGGCAGTGCGCGGGGCAGCCCTCGGCCAGGTCGAAGCGCCAGTCGGCGCTGGGCGGGATGGGTTGCAGCTTGCGCTTGTTGGGCGGCGCCACCACCACGGCGAGCGTGGATTTCGCGCCCACGTAAATGTCCCGCGGCGTGTCCCCGCGCAGCGCGGGGGCGATGCGGTCGGTCGCGAGCTCCTCCACGTCCAGGCCGAGGCGGCCCGCGCGCTCCGCGATGGCGCGGCCGTGCGCCCAGTCGCGCGCCGACCGGGTGAGGAGGACGCGCCTGGGCATCCAGGGGCGGGCGGCGGGCGCGGGCCGGACGGGCGCGGCCGGGGGTGGGGCCGGGTCGAGGAGGGTCACGACCGGCCAATGCCGCCGCGGGCCGTCGCGTTCCCCGGGTGCGCCACCCTGCCCCGATCCTTGACAAGGAACGAGCGTTGGACCTACACGACAAACGTCTCGTTCTTAATACAGAACGCCATTCCGGCCCGGCGAGGAACGCGCACCGTGGGATTGCAGGCCCCGATCAGCAACGGCCACGCCCGCGAGGCCGACACGCCCACGAGCCTCACCGTCACCTTCCCGCCCGACCAGCCGCTGGTCACCGACGCCGGCGGCACCATCGCGCCGCTCACGGTGGCCTACCAGACCTACGGAACGCTGAACGCGGCGCGCTCCAACGCGATCCTGGTCTGTCACGCGCTGACGGGCGACCAGCACGTCGCCAACCACCACCCTGTGACGGGCAAGCCCGGCTGGTGGAGCGGCATGGTGGGGCCCGGCAAGCCGATCAACACCGACCGGTTCTTCGTGATCTGCTCCAACGTCGTGGGGGGCTGCCTGGGCAGCACGGGCCCGGCCTCCCTCGACCCCGCCACGGGCCGCCCCTACGGGCTCGACCTGCCCGTGGTCACGATCCGCGACATGGTGCGGGCGCAGGCCATGCTGGTGGACCACCTGGGCATCGACACGCTGTTCTGCGTGGCGGGCGGCTCGATGGGGGGCATGCAGGTCCTCCAGTGGGCCGCGCTCCACCCGGGCCGCGTGTTCGCGGCCATGCCGCTCGCGACCGCGGCGCGGCACTCGTCCCAGAACATCGCCTTCCACGAGGTCGGGCGGCAGGCGGTCATGGCCGACCCCGACTGGCGGGGGGGCCGCTACCTGGACGCGGGCTCGCGGCCCGGCAAGGGCCTGTCGGTGGCCCGCATGGCGGCCCACATCACCTACCTGTCCGACCAGGCGCTGCACGCCAAGTTCGGCCGCAAGCTCCAGGACCGGGCCGCGCCGACCTTCTCCTTCGACGCCGACTTCCAGATCGAGAGCTACCTCCGCTACCAGGGGCGGAGCTTCGTGGAGCGGTTCGACGCCAACAGCTACCTCTACATGACGCGCGCGATGGACTACTTCGACCTCGCGGCGGACTACGGGGGCAGCCTGGCCGCGGCCTTCCAGGGGACCAGGACGCGGTTCTGCGTGGCGTCCTTCACCTCCGACTGGCTGTTCCCGACCGCGGCCTCCCGCGCGATCGTCCACGCGCTGAACGCGGGGGGCGCCTCGGTGTCCTTCGTGGAGATCGACACCGACAAGGGCCACGACGCCTTCCTGCTCAACATCCCGGAGCTGTTTTCGACCTCGCGGGGCTTCATCGACGCGGCGGCGCGGGCGCGCGGCCTCCCGTGAGCCTGCTCACCGACCCCTCCATCGCGCCCGCCCGGGCGAACCGGGGCGAGCGGTTCGACCTGCTGCTGGTCGCCGACATGGTGGACCACGGCAGCCGCGTGCTGGACCTCGGCTGCGGCGAGGGCGAGCTGCTCCACCTCCTGGCCGAGACGCGCGACGTCGACGCGCGCGGCCTGGAGCTCAGCCAGACGGGCGTCAACCGCTGCGTGGCCCGCGGGCTCTCCGTGATCCAGGGGGACGCGGACACGGACCTCGCGGCCTACCCCGACGACGCCTTCGACTACGTGATCCTGTCGCAGACCCTCCAGGCCACGCAGAAGCCGCGCGTCGTGGTGGAGCAGATGCTGCGCATCGGCCGCCGCGCGATTGTGTCCTTCCCCAACTTCGGCCACTGGCGGGTCAGGCTGGACATCGCCCTGCACGGGCGCATGCCCGTCAACGACAGCCTGCCCCACGCGTGGTACGAGACCCCCAACATCCACTTCTGCACCATCCGCGACTTCCTCGCGCTGGTGGCCCGCGTCCGGGCCAAGGTCGAGCGCGCGGTGGTGCTCAACGAGGCCGCCGTGCCGCTCCGGGCGGGCGGCCCGACGTGGCTGTGGAACCTCACCGGCCACCAGGCGGTGTTCATGCTGCGCCGGTAAGGGCACTCCGGTCCGCGCTTGCGGAAACCGGCCCCGTTTGCGAGGGTCCGGGCGGCCGCCGGCGCCCCGGCCCCCGCCGCCATAGTCTCACAAAAGACACAGCCCACGCCTATCGCCGAAGGGTCTCCCGAGGATGGAAAGTCGTTCGCGCATGAAGATCAGCTTTGCCACGGCGATGGTGGTCCTGAGCGTCGCCGGAGCCGTGCCCGCGCATGCCCAGAACGCCCCGCTGCAGCTGCAGCCCGCCCGCAAGCCCGCCCCCGCGCGCAAGGCCTCGCCCACCGCCGAGCCCCCGCTCAGCCAGGCCGAGGTCGTGGCCAAGGTGAACGACTACTTCAACCGCGCCCAGACCATGGTGGGCGACTTCGTGCAGATCGGCAACGACGGCCGGCGCGCCGACGGCAAGCTGTTCGTCGAGAAGCCCGGCCGGATGCTGTTCGCCTACGCGCCGCCCGCCACCCAGGAGATCGTGGCCGACGGCACCTCGGTGGCGGTGATCGACCGCAAGCTGCACACCCAAGACCTCTACTTCATTAGCCAGACCCCGCTGAAGTTCCTGCTGAACGACCACCTCGACATCACCCAGGACACCAAGATCCTCGACGTGCAGAGCGACGGCAACGGCGCCTCCGTGGTGGTGGAGGACCGCGCCACCTTCGGGGGCACGTCGCAGATCAGGCTCACCTTCGACCGCGACCCCTTCGCGCTCAAGCAGTGGACCGTCACCGACCCGCAGGGCTACGAGACGGTGGTGTCGCTGAGCGGCATCGACCTCAACACCAAGCCCGACCCGGACCTGTTCCACATCAACCAGGAACGGATGCTCGACTCGAAGAACTGAGCGGGGCCGGCGGGCAAGACCTCCGAGTTCGCACCGACCGTCGCCGGTTCTGCCCTTCGCGCCTCCGGGAAAGTAAGATGGCCGACAGGCCGGATGAGGGGCCCCTCGGAGCGGTTGGATTCGCCCCTCATCCGCCCTGCCGGGCACCTTCTCCCCGCGGAGCGGGGCGAAGGGGACTTGGAGCAAGGTTTCAGGACTCCCGACGCCAGGCCGCCAGCGGGCGCGTGGGGCCCGCGGGCCGCAGGCGCCAGTGCTCGCAAAGGCGGTGCAGGGCCTCGCGCAGCCGTTCGAGCGCGAGCGCCTCGGCGGTGCGGGCGTGGCCCGTGTCGGCCACCAGGTCGCGCAGGGCCGCGACCGTCCGGCTCTCGATCACCACGCCGTCCAGGAACGCGATGTGCCGCGGCCCGACCGCCTCGGCCGCGGCGCGCAACACCTCGCGGTGGCGCAGCGCGGCCTCGGTGGGCGTGGTGCCGCCCCCGGGCTGGCCGCCGTCGACGCCCTCGCGCGTGAAGTCGAACGCCTTCAACCCGTCCAGGCCGGAGAACTGCCAGTGGCGGCGGTAGCGCTCGCCCGCGTCCCACAGCAGGGCGTTCCAGGCCGCGTCCTCGCGGTCGAGCAGGTGCCGGTCGCGCAGCAGGTCGAAGGCGTCGGGGAGGCGGCGGGTGCCCGACACCACCGCGCCCGTCCCGGTGCCGCGCCGCGCCCGCGCGAGCCGCTCGGGCGTGGCGTCGGCCCCCGCCAGGCTGACCGGTTCCTTCCGCTTGCTCGCCATCGCGCCCGCCTTCCAACTCTCATCGTCCGGTTTCCGGCAGCAGGCCGAAGCGGAGAAGGGCCGCGCGCGCCTCCTCCGGGCTGCGCACGACCGCGAAGGGGATGGCGCGCGCCCGGCACAGGTCCGCGAAGGCGGCCTGGTCGCGCGACAGCCGGTCCGCCTGGGTCGTGATCTTCAGGCACGCCGCGCGGCCCGCGGGGCCGAGCAGCAGCAGGTCGGGCGCGCCGGGCGGCAGGGCGGGCACGGCGCGGTGGCCGGG
>CAXTDZ010000026.1:0-38863 GCA_964243035.1 uncultured Lichenihabitans sp. | reverse complement strand
CCCGCGGGCCAGGCCGACGGCCGCCCGCATGGATCCGCGGGCGGCCTTGCCGGCGGCAACGGCGGCGGCCAGAGCGGCGGCCGCTCCCCATCCCCCCGAACCCGAGAGGACCACCATGCCGCGCCACGCACGGACCGCACGACGCGCCCGGACGGCAGCCTGTACCTTTAGCGCGCTGTCGCTGCTGTGGTCCGCGGGGGCCGGGGCGGCCGCGCCGCCGACGCCCTGCGAGCGCAGCGTCGCGGACGCCGCGCGGCGCTACGACGTGCCCCTGGCGGTGTTCTACGCGGTGGGCCTCCAGGAAACGGGCGGCAGGAACGGCCTGCAGCCCTTCGCGCTCAACATCGACGGGCGCGCCACCGTCCGGCCCACGCTGGCCGAGGGTTTGGCGGCCTACGAGGCCGCCAAGGCCGCGGGCGCCCGGCTCATCGACGTGGGCTGCATGCAGATCAACGTCCGCTGGCACGGCGACAAGTTCGCCTCCGTGGCCGACATGTTCGACCCCGCCCGCAACGTCGACTACGCGGCCCGCTTCCTGCGCGACCTCCGCGCGCGGGAAGGGAGCTGGACGCTCGCGGTCGCGCGCTACAACGCCGGGCCCAACAACAACCCCGCCCAGAAGGTCTACGTGTGCGGGGTGATCGGCAAGATGGTGCGCAGCGGCTTCGGGTCCTGGACCGACAACGCCCGGGCCTTCTGCGGGGTGCCGGCTGCGGGCGGCCCCAAACCCGCCGCCCCGCCAGTCTGACACAAGCTCGACGCCCGACAGTTCCCCCCGCGACCAAGCTCTCCCCAAGCAAAGACGCCCACCATGAGCCTCTTCGGAACCCTGAACACCTCGGTCTCGGGCATGAACGCCCAGGCCAGCAAGCTCGGCACCATCGGCGACAACATCGCCAACGCGAGCACCACCGGCTACAAGGACGCCTCCACCCAGTTCGAGACCCTGCTGGGCGTGCAAACCTCCGGCGCCTACCAGTCCGGCGGAGTAAGCACCAAGGTGCGCTACGCGGTCAGCGGGCAGGGCGCGATTGAGGGCGGCCAGTCGACCGTGAGCGACCTGGCGATCAGCGGCCAGGGTTTCTTCGCGGTCCAGAGCCCCTCGGGCGGGATCGGACTGACCCGGGCCGGCGACTTCCAAGCGGACTCAACTGGCACGCTGGTCAACACCGCGGGCTACACGCTGATGGGCTACAGCCTGACCGACGGCACCACGCCCTCGGCCAACGGCACCGCAGGCCTTGTCCCGGTCAAGCTCACGGGGACGGGGCTGAGCGCTACGCCGTCCACCACCGGAAGCCTGTCGGTCAACCTGCCCTCGACGGCCCCGGCCTCGACGGACCTGCCGTCCAACAACGACGCGACCGCGGCCCCAACCGACAAAACAACACTGACTGTTTACGATAATCTGGGAAAAGCACACACGCTCGACGTCTACATGACGAACACGGGTACCACGGACACCAGCGGCAACGCGCAATGGGAAGTCAGCATCTTCGACCAGGCGGACGCAAGCTCGTCGACCCAGCCGTTTCCCTATTCCACGGCCACGCAGGCGGAACCGCTAAAAACCGTCACGCTCGCTTTCAGCCCGACGGACGGCACCGTGCAGGGCAGCGGCACGGTCGCGATCCCGGTCCCCGGCGGCCAGACCCTGAACCTCGACATGAGCAAGTCCACCCAGCTCGCCTCCACCTACGCGGTATCGAGTTCCACCGTGAACGGCAACGCGCCCAGCCAGTTCGACCACTTCACCATCGGCACCGACGGCACGGTGTCGACCGTGTACACGAGCGGCGGCTCGGTCGCGAGCTACCGCATCCCGCTCGCCACCGTGCAGAGCCCCGACAACATGACGTCGCTGTCGGGCAATGTATACCAAGCCAACACCGAGTCGGGCGCCATGGTGATCGGCGTGCCGCTCAGCGGCAAGCTGGGCTCGATCGAGTCCAACTCGCTAGAGGACTCCACGGTCGACATCGCCTCCGAACTGACCTCGATGATCACGGCCCAGCGCTCCTACCAGGCCAACTCGCAGGTGCTGCAAACCAGCTCCGACCTGCTCGGCGTGCTCAACCAGCTCCATAGCTAAGCCCCCGGCCGCCCGGCCACCCTAACGCGGGAACCCCGTCATGGGCCTGTCCTCGACGCTGAACATCGCGCAGTCCGCGCTGAACACCAACGCGGCCCTGACCACGCTGCTGTCGCGCAACATCGCGGGCGTCAACGACCCCAACTACGCGCGCCGGACCGCCAACCTCACCACGGACGCGAGCGGCGCCGCGGTGCTCGCCTCGGTGTCGCGGTCGACCGACCCGGCGCTGTTCGGCCACGTGCTCTCGGCCAACTCCGACGCGGCCTCCTCGCAGGCCCTGTCGGACGGGCTCGACCAGCTCGAAAGCACGGTCAACCTCACGGCCGCCTCCGCCACCACGAACGCGAGCGGGTCCACGACCTCGCCCTCGGCCCTGCTCGGCGCCTTCGCGTCCGCGCTCCAGCAGTACGAGTCCTCGCCCGACAACACCGCCTCGGGCCAGGGCGCGCTCGCCGCCGCCCGCGCGCTCACGACCTCCCTGAACGCGGCCTCGACCACCGTGCAGGGCGTGCGCGCCCAGGCCGACCAGGACATCGGCAGCGCGGTCGGCGAGGTGAACGGGCTGCTCGGGCAGTTCGCGGCCGTCAACGCCACGATCGTCCAGGGGACGGCCTCGGGGGCCGACGTGTCGGACGCGCTGGACAGCCGCGACAAGATCCTGACCAGCCTGTCGCAGGACATGGGCATCATGACGACGTCCAACCCGGACGGCAGCATGGACATCTTCACCGACAGCGGCGCGACCCTGTTCCAGGGCGTGCCGCGGACCGTGTCGTTCACGCCCACGAACACGTTCACGGCCGGCACGGTCGCGGGCACCGTCTACGTCGACGGAACGGCGGTGACGGGCGCCTCCGCCGCCACGCCGCTCAAGGGGGGCAAGATCGCCGGGCTCGCCACCCTGCGCGACACGGTGACGGTCTCCTACCAGAACCAGCTCGACCAGATCGCGGGCGGCCTGGTCGACGCCTTCACGGAAACCAAGGCGGGCGGCGGCGACCCCGTGCAGGGCCTGTTCACGGGAACGGCCGCGGGGGCGGGCGTGACGGGCCTGGCGAGCGCCATCGCGGTCAACCCGAACGCCGATCCCGCGCAGGGCGGCGACGTGACCCGCCTGCGCGACGGCGGCGTCGGCGATCCCTCCGACCCCGCCTACAACACCAACCCGAGCGGCGGCGCGGCCTATTCGGCGCACCTGACGAGCCTGGTCGCGGCGCTCGGCGCCGGGCGCAGCTTCGACCCGTCGACCGGCGGCGTCCCGCAGGGCAGCCTGGGCGACTTCGCGGACTCCTCCGTGAGCTGGCTGGAGGTGTCGCGCCAGACGGCCTCCACCGCAGCGGCCGACCAGGGCACGCTGGCGACGCAGAAGGCCGCGAGCCTGACGAGCGAGACGGGCGTGAACCTCGACGACCAGCTGTCCAAGATGCTGGACCTCGAACACTCCTACCAGGCGTCGGCCGAACTGATCTCGACCGTGAAGTCCATGTTCGACAGCCTGTTCGCCGCCGTCCACTGACGCGCCCCGCCCGGCGCCGCGCGCCGGCCCACCGACCACCGCCGACCCCGCGGCCCAGGACCACGCGCCGATGACCTACATCTCCACCTCCGCCCTGACCACCGCGAGCCGGCAGGCCGTGATGGGCGCCCAGAGCCAGCTCGCCAAGCTGCAGAGCGAGCTGTCCAGCGGCACCTACGCGGATGTCGGGCTCCAGGTCGGCTCGCGCTCGGGCCAGCTCGTGTCGCTCACGACGCAGAAGAACGAGCTCCAGGCCATCACCGACGACAACGCGCTGACGGCCACGCGGATGAGCACCTCGCAAACCGTGCTGAGCACCCTTCAGAAGACGGCCTCCGCCTTCCTCGCGACCCTCACCCAGGCGCAGTCGGCCGGCAACGCCACGCAGGGGCTGCAGGACACGGCCTCGGGCGACCTCGCGGCCTTGACCGCGGGCCTCAACACGGCGGTGGGCGACCAGCACGTCTTCGCGGGGCTCGACACGCAGACCGCGCCCATGACCACCTACGCGGCCGGCTCCGCCAACAAGGCCGCCGTGGACGGGGCCTTCCAGACCGCGTTCGGGTTCGGGCAAACCGACGCGGCCGCGGGCTCGATCAGCGGCAGCGACATGCAGACCTTCCTCGACGCGCAGTTCGCGCCGCTGTTCTCGGGCAGCAGCTACGCGGCCGACTGGTCGTCCGCCTCAAGCCAGACGATCACCAGCCGCATCGCCCCCGAGCAGTCGGTGACCACGTCGGTCAGCGCCAACGCGCCCGCCTTCCAGGCGCTCGCCCAGGCCTACACCATGGTCAAGGAGTTCGGCGGGCCGCCCATGAGCGCGGACGCGAGCCAGGCCGCGATCACCACGGCCACCAACCTCGTCACGGGCGCCATCTCCTCGCTGGTGACCGTGCAGGCCGGCCTCGGCGTGTCGCAGTCCGCGATGTCGGCCGCCAACGACAGCATGTCGGCGCAGATCAACCTGCTGACCGCCCAGGCCGGGACCCTGAGCCAGCTCAGCGACACCGACACCTACGACATCTCGAACCAGGTGAGCACGCTGCAAACGCAGATCCAGGCCTCCTACGAGGTCACCGCCAAGCTCCAGCAGATGAGCCTGGCGAACTACCTCACCTGATCCCGCGCCCCGATCCCAAGCCGCCGTTCCCAACGGAGCCAACGGACCTTTGCATGTACCAACAAAGCTATGCCGACGTCGCGTCCGACTCCCCGGCCCAGGCCCGGGCGGTCGAGTGGAAGGCGCTGAACCGCGCCGTGGCCCTGCTCGAAGGGGCGGACGGCACGGCGCCGTCCTCCCCGGAGGCCGTCGAGGCGATCGCCTACACGACCGAGCTCTGGGGCCTGTTCATCACCGACCTGTCGCGGCCCGACAACGGCCTGCCGTCCCGGCTGCGGTCGCAGCTCGTCAAGATCGGCCTGGGCATCATGATGGAGACGCAGCAGATCGCCGCGGGCCTGTCGCGCGACTTCCGCTCGCTCGCCGACATCTGCGGCATCGTCCGCGACGGCCTGGCGTGAGGGGCTCCATGCACATCACCCTCCGCCCCAACGAGAAGATCTACATCAACGGCGCCGTCCTGAAGGTGGACCGCAAGGTGTCGGTCGAGCTGATGAACGACGCGGTGTTCCTGCTCGAAGCGCACGTGATGCTGGAGCACAACGCCACGACCCTGGTGCGCCAGCTCTACTTCATCGTCCAGACCATGCTCATGGAGCCGGGCGAGGCGGAGGGCAACAAGCGCATCTTCCACGCCCAGTGCGTGGCGATCTCCTCCGCCTACGCGAGCGTGCCGCTCATCGAGGGCCTGATCCGGGTGGCGGGCCTGGTGGACAAGCGCCGGCACTTCGAGGCGCTCAAGGTGATCCGCAGCCTGTTCGCCGTCGAGGACGCGCTGATCGCCCGGACGGAGCCGCCGCCCGCCCTCGCCCGCGCGTCCTGAACCGCCCGTCCCGAAAGGTCTCCCCGCGCCATGTCCTCCGTCCCGCCCGTTTCCGGCGTCGCCACCCAGAACCCGCCGGCATCGTCGTCGTCGTCGTCGGGCACGGCCGCGGCGGCCGCCTCCGCGACGGTGGACTACAACTCCTTCCTGAAGCTCATGATCACCGAGCTGCAGAACCAGGACCCGACGAGCCCCGCGGACCCGACCGCCTACATGAGCCAGCTCGCCTCCTTCTCCAGCGTCGAGCAGCAGATCAACACCAACACCAAGCTCGACGCCATGCTGACCGACAACGCCCTGTCGCAGGCGGACTCGATCATCGGCAAGACCGTCACCTCGGCCGACGGCACCACGTCGGGCACGGTGGCCTCCGTGACGCTGGGCGCGGGCGGGGCCGCCACCGCGACCCTGTCGAGCGGCGCGCAGGTGCCGCTGGGCAGCGGCGTCACGGTGAGCGGCTCGTGAGCGAGGCGGACGCGCTCGGCCTGCTCCAGAGCGCCATCTGGACGGTGGCGGTCGCCTCCGGCCCCGCGCTGGTGGCGGCCATGGTGGTGGGCATCGTCATCGCCCTGTTCCAGGCGCTGACGCAGATCCAGGAGTCGACGCTGACCTTCGTGCCCAAGATCGTGGTGGTTCTCGTCGTCCTGGCGCTGACCGCCTCCTTCGTGGGGTCGCAGATGTTCCTGTTCACCGAGCAGGTCTACGCGCGCATCGAGAAGGGGTACTGACGGCACGGGTCGGACCTGCGTCCGGATCGCGAAACCCGTCACGGCCCGCCCGCGTCCGCCGGGACGGTTAGTGGCACTGGCCGGTCGGCGTCAGGGCCTTGTTCAGCGCCTTCAGCGCGGCTTCCTTGCGCGGCCCGTCGAGCGCCTTGATCCGGTCGCGAACGGCGGAGAGCACGGCGCGCAGGTCGCCGCCGTGCTCGCGCGTCGCGTCTCGGAACAGGGCGTTCAGGGTCTTGATGCCGTCATCGGCAACCTGCTCAATCACCGGGGTCACCTTCCGTTAAACATTTTTGTTGAACCGTGCTCGCGTCTTTTGCATTCGCACCCTGTAAACGTTCGATTAGCTGTCTCTCATCATCGATGCTGAGGGGTGGCAATGGTTTCGGTCCCTAATCTCCATCAACGGAACGATGTTCGCGTCGAGCTTGTGACGAACCAGGAGCAACTCCTCCATACGTTGGCGGTGCGCGCCATCTGTTATATCGAGGAACATGGTTACTCCGCGCATCAGACGTTCGACGCGAACGACTTCCATTCCACGCACGTCATCGTCTACGTCCACGAGGAACCGATCGGCTCGGCGCGGGTGCGCTGGTTCCGCGACTTCGCCAAGATCGAGCGGACCGCGTTCCTGAAGGACTGGCGCAGCCCGGAGATGCTGAAGCGCACCGCGCAATTCATCTTCGACCACGTCGCCCAGAAGGGCTACGACCGGCTCATCACGCATGCCCAACCCGCCTACGCCCGCATCTGGCGCCGATACCTGGGCTTCAAAATCGACGAGACCAAGGAACCGTTCACCTTCGAGGGGCACGCCGAACCCTACCTGGAGCTGGTCAAGACGCTGGCGGTGCCGAGCGACGCGGTCGGCGAGCGCACCGACATCGCCACCCTGTTCCGCACGGAGGGCGCCTGGACCACGGCGTCGCGGTTCGAGGCCAAGCCTTGAGGGTGGAGCTGCCCGCGGCCGTCGACCCGCCGGCGGGGCCGTCGGGGGACGCCGACTGGCAGGACCTCACCCGGGACCTTCGCCAGGTGCTCCGCATCCACCGGGCGATGATGCGCAAGCTCCTGTCGCACGACGGCGTGCCGCCGCGCGAGCTGAGCGTCGCCCTGGAAAGCTTCGCCAACCGGTACCTCGACTTCGCCGACGAGATCAGCGACCGCTGGCTCCGCCGCTCAAAGGTTGAAGAATTTCCGGAAGCCGGCGTCCGCGGGCCCTTTGTCGCCGGCTAGCCGCACCTCGTCGCTGAACCACGGGTTGGAGCGGTCGAAGATCTGCGCCAGCCAGTCGAAGACGATCCGCACGGGTTTGGACTTCAACCGTTCCGTGAGCGCCGCGACCGACATCGGCACGCTGATGGTGGCGCCGAGGTCGAGGGGCACGGAGGCCGGTTCCATGACGCTGTAGCTGCCCAGAAGCGCGACCCCCGCCCCGGCCTTGGTGAGGGCCGCGTAGGAGAAGCTGTTGTCGCAGTAGTGCGCGACGCGGCCGCGCTCCAGCAGGGCGAGCCAGGGACGCCACACCCCCGTGCGGGCGGAGTAGAGCTCGCTTTGGAGGAAGACGTGCTTTTCGAGGTTCTCGCGCGTCGGCAGGCCGCGCCGCTCGACGTAGCCGTGGGTCGCGAAGGGCAGGAAGTGCAGGTGGCCGACGCGGCGGACCGTGACGTCGGCCGGGCCCGCCGGCATGAAGCTGAGCATCATGTCGGTCGCGTTGTCGCGCAGCGAGATGAGGTTGTCGGGCGACTTGAGGTGGATCTGGATCCGCGGGTGGTCCAGGGCGAAGGCGGCCAGCGCGGGCGCGACGAACAGCGCGGCCAGCCCGTCCGTGATGCTGACGCGCACCACGGCCGCCTCCTCGCTGGTTTCCGCCCGGAGGTCGTTGCGCAAGGAGAACAGGAACTGGTCGAGGTTGGCGCAGACCTTGGCCACCTCCTCCCCGCACGGCGTCAGGCGCGTGCCCTGGCGGGTCGAGATGATCAGCTGGGCCCCGAGCAGGCGCTGGAGCCGCTCGATCTTCCGCGACACGGTCGGCTGGGCCACCCCCAGGAGATGGGCGGCCCGGTTGAACGATCGCGTCTTGGCGACGGCCAGGAAGATGCGCAACTCGTCCCAGAACGCGCCGCTCAGAAGCGTGTCGTTGTCGAGGGCAACCCGGTTCAGGGACGTCTGGGTCAGCTCGAAGGGCGAGCTTGTGTCGCTTGGGGCCGCGCCTGACATCGTTCAGGGCTGTTCCTCGGACAGGCAACGCCTGGATGTGGCGCCATGATACAGTTCAACGCAGGGTTGGAAAGGTTTTTGTGCGAGGCGTCGTCGCGAGGGTGCCGGCGCGGTGGTCCTGGTCCGACCGCGCAGGAGCCGCCGGCGGGCGGCCCGGGGCGGCCCCGCCGGTGCCACCGACCCTGCCGGAGGTCCGGTCCGCCGGGGTCAGGAGCGCGGTGCCGCGGCTCCGATCCCGGCCGCGACGGTGGTCCGGACGGGGTGGCGCGGCGGTCGCCCGGACGGCCTCGGGCAGGGCCCGGCGACGGCCCTGCCGCGGAGCGGTCCGACACCCCGCGACGTCGGCCGCCGCCCCACGCTCGGCGGAGCGGCCGGAGAGGCTCGCGGTGGCGGTCCTCACTCGACCGGCAGGATGCGAGGTTGCGCGGGCGGCGACGGCGCGTTCTCCTCGGCCAGACCGACCCGGCGGGCGGGCGGGGGCGGCAGACGGTCGAGGCCGGGCGCCGCCTCGTCACCGAGGGAGCCAAGCCTTATGCGCGACGCCTCAGGGCGGGTGGCTGACCCGCTCGGGGCCCCAACAACCGCTTGGGCCGCCGTTGGACGGCCCCCCGGCCGAGCGCACGCCCGTCAACGAGGTTAGGATGCGCCGGCCCGCGCCCCGGCCTACTCGGCCGCGTCCAGGCTCCGGGGCCGGGCACGCGCGGTGCCCGGCAGGGTCCAGGCGGGTTTGGACCGCCACAACGCGCTCAAGATGATCAGCAGCGCGTGCGGGTTGGTGACCAGGTAGCGCAGCAGAAGGCGCCGCGGCTCCAGGCACAACCGGAAGAGCCACTCCAGGCCCGCCCGCTGCATCGGCCCCGGCGCGCGCCGCCTGGCCCCGGCCAGGAAGTCGAACAGGCCGCCGGACGTCTTGATGATGCCGATGCCGGCCAGCGCCCCGCGGTGCCGGGCGCAGAAGAGCTGTTCGCGCGGCGCGCCGAGCGACACCCACAGGATGTCGGGTTTGAGCGCGGCGATCTCGGCCACGACGGCGTCCTCCTCGCCGCGCGACAGGTAGCCGTGCGAGGCGCCCACGATCCTGAGCCCCTCGTGCGCGGCCAGGCTGTTGGCGACGGCCCGCCGGTTCACCTCGGCGCTCGCGCCCAGCAGGTAGAAGCTCACCCCCCGCTGGGCCGCGAGCGCCGCCACGGCCGGGTACAGGTCCGTGGTGGCGACGCGTTCGGGAAGGGCGCGCGGCCCCAACAGGCGCGACAGCAGCACCAGCGGTTGCCCGTCGCAGTGCAGGACGTCGGCCTGGGAGAAGAGGTCGCGGGTGCGCGCGTCCCGGGCGCAGAGGGAAAGGACCTGCCCGTTGACCGAACTCGACACGACGGGGTCGTTTCCCCGCTCCGCGCCGGCGCAGTAGTCCACCATATCCCGCGCCGCGTCCGCGAGCGTCGACGCCGCGATGTCGAGGCCGCCGATCGCGATGGTCGGCCGGGACGGGAAGCCTTTCACATCCTTCGTCATCGAAACCCGATCGCGGCCTCGGAGACGGGCAACACGCCGCTGTTGAGGCACGCGCGGCAGCAAGCGCGTCCCAACCTCGGTCGGCAAGTTGTTCTGAAAAGTATGGTTAAAGGAGAAAATGACGAATCGACACCATCTTAGACAGGCATGCCTCCTATTCATTAGGAATTCTGAATTTATATTTTGATTTTTTTAATTGCAATAAACTATTATAAAGGGATATTCTTAAGTAGATCGGCACGCGCTAGGCTTTTCTGGGGCGCTGAAGCAGAAAACGACGATAGTTCTCGTGTTGGAGAGCGCCGTCTTCATCTGCTTTTCCACACGTGCCCGGGGGCCTCCGACGTTGTGGAGAAAAGCCGGGCCACGGCGCTCCTCACCGGTCGGTCGGCGCCGCGACGCGTCCCTCCGGATGCCCTCCTTCCAACCGCGAAGGCCGAGCTTCGACCGCGGTCGGCAGGCTCATCGCGCGTTTCGTCACGCGCGCTGGGCGGTTCGCGTGCGCGGGGGTGCCGCGGGCCGGCCGAAGGCGGCGTCGGTCAAGGGCCGTGCGTCCCGCCGGGTCCACGGGCGCGCCGCAAGCCACGCCCCCGCAACCAAGCCCAGCAGCGTCCCCAGCAGCCCCACCACGGCCCCGCGCGGCGGAAACGCGCGCCGCGGCGGGGGCAGGGCGGTGGAGATCACCCGGCCGTCGGTGGTGTCCAGGTCGCCCAGCTCGTTGATCTGCCGGGAGCGGCTCAGAAAGGTGTCGAGCAGGTTCTTGTTGATGTCCACCTCGCGTTCGAGCTGGTTGAGCTCCAGCAGCGCGCTGCTGGTCTGCTGCGCCGCCACCGACAGCCGGTCCACGGTGGCCTTCTGCGCCGCGGCCGCCGCGGTCGCGCGCCGGTATTCGACCCGGGCCGCCTGCCCGATGCGGGCCAGCTCGGACGCGACCGACCGGTTGAGGCCGTCGAGCTCCGCCCGGGCGTCGCGCACCGCGGGGTGGCGCGGGCCGAACTGTTCCGACGCCTTGTCCAGGCGCCGCTTCGCCTCGGCCTGCTGCCCGCGCAGCAGCGCGATCACCGGGGAGGCGACCGCTTCGGGCGTGTCGCCCTCCGCGGGCGCCCCCGGCAGGCTCTGCGCCTGGCCGAGCCGCGCCTGGGCCAGCACCACGCGGCTCTGGGCTTGGGCGAGCTGCGCGTTGGCGTCGACGAGCTGCTGCTCGCTGCTGAGCTGCGCCCGCGTGCCCACGAGCCCGTGCTCGGTTTTGAAGGCCTGCACCTTGCCCTCGGCCTGCTGGACGCGGTCGCGCAACTGGTCGAGGCGTCCGGTCAGGGCCGCGGCGGCCCGGTGCGCCATCTCGGCGCGGGCGGCGGTCTGCTCGTCGAAATAGGCCTGCGCCACGGCGTTGGCGAGCGACGCCGCCTTGTCGGCCGTGTCGGCCTTGACCGACACGTCCATCACGAAGGTCCGTTCCGGCCGCCGGACCGTCACGCGGTCGGCCAGCGCCATCAGGGCCGCGCGGGTGCGGTCGGCGGGGGGGTGCGGGTCGGGCCCGAGCAGGCCGAGCCGGCGCGCCAGGCCCGACGGGGAGGTCGCCGCCCCCTCGCCGTTGAACAGCGGGTCGCCGGCCAGGTCGCCGGACGCCACCACGCGGGCCAGCACGCCTTCCGAGGTCACCACGCGCGCCTGGCTCTCGACGAAGCTCACCTGGGCGTTGTTGTCGCCCTGGGCCTGGTTCGCCGGGGTGTCCAGGGCCTGGATGCTGCGCGGGTCGATGAAGATCTCCGTCGTGGACACGAAGGCCGGCGTCACGCACAGGCTCCAGCCGTAGGCCAGACCTCCCCCGAGCACGCCGGCGGCGAGCACGACGGGCCATCCGCGCAGCACGCGGGCCGCGAGGTCCGACCCGCCGAACGGGACGCCTCGGCCGGCCGCGGTTTGGGCGGCGCCGTCGTGACCCTGGCCCCACTCGTCCAGCATGACCCCGCCTGCTCCACGCCGCGTTAGCCAGCATCTCCGAAGATGCCGTTCGATTTCGTTAACTAAAATTCAGCCCGACGCTTGGTCTTATCCGAGCCGCGATGGACCATGCTGCAAGATAGGACCTGCAACGACGTTCTGATCCGGAAAGTGAAGCGTGCGGTTAACGGACGGTCCCGAGAGCGAGGCGACGGTGAAACGGGGGAGCGCGCGGGCTCCGGCCCGCTGCCAAGGCGTGGCGCCGGAACCCGCACCGGCGGGGGACGGAGCCGGCGCGCCGGCGCCGCGCCTCCACGTCCTTCGCTCCGGCAGCGAGACGCCCTGCGGGGTTGAGACCTTCGCGCGACGGCTGGTCGAGGCGGCCGGGCCGCGGGGCCGGGGCCTCGTGCTGGGCGGGTCCCCGGCGCCGCGCGGGCCGGGGGCGCTGGTCGTCAACCTGCCCGTGGTGGCTTGGAAGCGCGCCCTCGCGGCCCCCGTCCTCGCCGCCCTCGGAGCGCGGATGCGCGGCTTGTCGGTGGTCGTGGTCCTGCACGAGTGGGACGACCTCGACCCGAGGCGCCGGGCCAGCTACCTGCCCCTGCTCGTTCTGGCCGACGGCCTGCTCTTCTCCTGCGCCGCGGTGGAGCGGCAATTCTCCCGCTCCCCGGCCGCCGCGGTCGCGACGCGGCGGCGCGGCCTCGTCCCGGTGCCGCCCAACGTGTCGCGTCCGGTTGTGACGCTGAAGGGGCGCGACGCCCGCCGCCTCGCGGCCGAGCGCGCGGCCGGGCGCCTCGTGCTGGGCTGCTTCGGCTCCATCTACCCGAAGAAGGATCCCGCGGCCGTGCTGGAGGTCGCGGCGGAGCTGCGGCGGCGCGGGCACGACCCGTTCGTAATCTTCGCCGGGTCCTTCGTCCGCGGCGCCGACTCGGTCGAGCGCGACTTCGCCGCGCGCGTCACGGCGCTGGGGCTCGACGGCGCCGTGACCGTGACGGGCTACATCGCCTCCGAGGCGGAGCTTTACGGCGTGCTGGAGGAGGTGGACGTCTTCGTTTACCGCTTCGCCGAGGGCCTGACGCCGCGCCGGTCCAGCGTGTCCGCGTGCCTGCTGTCGGGCAGGCCGGTGGTGGTCAACGCGCCGCGCGATCCCGGCGACCTCGGGGGCTTCCGCGCGTTCCGCGATGCCGGGACGCTCCGCCTGGTCTCCCCCGGGGCCGACGCGGGCGCCTACGCGGACGCGGTTCTGGCCGCGCGGGCGCACGGGCCGGTGCCGCCCGCGCGGATCGACCTCGGGGCCGCCTGGGCGGAGGCGCTGGCGGTTGTCGAGGCGGCCGGCGCGTCGCGGCCGCGGTTCCGGGAGGTGCGACATGCCTGAGCTCCGGTCCCAGGCCGCCGCGACCCCGATGCGCTGCCGCCCCTGCCTGCCGGCGGACGCGGCCGCCGCCGTCGACCTGCTGTGCGAGGGCTTCCCGGACCGCGACCGGGCCTATTGGACCCGGGCCCTCGACCGCCTCGTGCGCCACGCGAACGGGATCGGCGCCGCGTCGTTCGGCCAGGTGTTCGAGGTCGGGGCGCGCGTCGTCGGCGTGCTCCTGACGATCCCGTCGCGCGACGCCCTGACCGGGCGGGCGCGCCGCAACGTGTCGAGCTGGTACGTCGAGCCCGCCTTCCGCGGCTACGCGCCCATGCTGCTGAGCCGCACCGAGCGCGCCCCTGAGGCCGTGTTCTTCAACATCTCGCCCGCGACCCACACGCGCCCGATCATCGAGGCGCAGGGCTTCGTGCGCTACGGCACGGGCCGGTTCTGGGCCTTGCCGTGGCTCGCCCGCCCGCGCCGGGCCCGCATGACGCGGCTCGCGACCCCCGAGGCGGTCGCGGCGCGGTTCGGCGGGGCCGAAGCCGCGCTGCTTGCCGACCACCTCGCCTGGGGCTGCCTGGCCGCGGCCGTCGAGGCGGGTGGGGAGGCGGAGCCCTTCGTGTTCCTGCCGCGGCTGACCAAGGGCGTGGTGCCGAGCGCCCAGCTCGTCTACTGCCGCGACGTGGGCCGCTTCACGGCGCTCGCGGGCCCGCTCGGCCGCTGGCTGCTGCGGCGCGGCTTCGCGGCGGTGGCGGTCGACGCCGACGGCCGCGTGCCCGGCCTCGCGGGCGTGTTCGCGCCCGACGAGGTGCCCAAATACTTCAAGGGCCCGGTCGTGCCCCGCCTCGGCGACCTCTCCTACACCGAGCTGGTGATGTTCGGCCCCTGAGACCCGCTACCGCTCCCAGTCGACCCGCGCCATCGCGGCCGCCAGCGCGGCGTCGTGCTCGTGGAGGGCGGGGTCGAAGCGCACGACACCCTCGCGGTCGTACTTCCAGCTCGTCGTGATGGGCCGGAAGTGGCGGTGGCCCAGGTGCCCGCGCAGCGGCAGGCCGAGCGGCCAGCCCTTGATGGAATGGACGTGCCACTGCGCCCGCGCCGGGCAGCGCGCCGGCACCGCCGTCCACTTCGGCCGCTCCGCCGCACGGTCCACCGGCAGGCCGAACCGCCCCCGCCCGGGCCGGCGGCGCAGCACCGTGCCGTAGTGGCGGTGGCGGCGCTCCGCCAGCGGCGCGGGAGGGCCGTCCCCGGTCTCGATCACGAGCCGGCCCCCGTAGCGCACCATGCCCACCAGCGAGCGTTCCGCCGCCGCGAAGGGCGACGCGGCCCCGAGGGGGAACTCGTCCACGTCGGCGTTCAGCACGCTCCGGGCCTTCGCGAGGAAGCGCCAGCGCGCGTGCTCCAAAATGCCCAGCTCGCAGAAGTCGGAGTCCCAGAAGCGCCAGGCGTCCAGGCCCTGCGGCCCGAAGCGGAACCGCCAGTCCACGACCTCGGCCGCGGCCAGCCCGCCGACGCGGCCCAGCGCGGCCCGCAGGTCCTCCGGGCCGTAGGCCTCGGACCCGTTGTCGTAGATCAGCACCGCGTCGGCGCCGTTCACGTCGCGGTTGTAGCGGACCCAGTCGGCGATCCAGGGCAGGGGGTTGTCGCGCGACTTGGTCAGCAGCACCCGCCGGCCCGCGAAGCGCTCCGACAGGTTGGGGCCCACCGCGACCTCGATCGCGCCCAGGCCCGTCTCGACCACCAGGGCCGGGCGGGCGGGCGGAACCGCGACCCAGAGCTGGCTTTGGCGATCCAGCGTCCGGGCGCGCGCCGGCAGGGCCGCGCCGCCGGCCCGGTCCCGCGCGACCGCGCCCGCGAAAGCCCCCGCGAGGTTGAGGTGCGGCGGCCCGATCAGCACCGCGTGGCGCCCGTCGGGCGAGCGGAACGCGTCGAACCACAGCGTGTCGTCGTCGAACGCGGCTTCGAAGCCCGCCTGCCGCGCCTCGGGGGGCCGCGCGGGGAGGCGGCGCGCCGATGTGAACTGCGACAACAGCGTCGGCGTCGGGCTGAACGGCATCGCGAAACGTCCTGCGGGGCACGCCGACGCCGGCCCCCCTCCGGCCGGCAGCCTGCGGATGGCCACGGTCCCACGCTTGTTCGCCGACAAGTCTTGCGAAACGATTGCGTCGGTCGCGGGCCCTTGCCCGCCGGCCGAGGCTTCGCGCCGTCGGCGCTTCGGAAGCGATTAAGCCTAATCCCTGGAACGGCTTGCCCCCGCGGCCGGCCGAAGCCCTTATGCGGGGCCAACGCGAGAGCCAGCCCATGAGCGTCGTCGCTCCGTCCCCGCTGCCGCAGCAGCCCATCACGCTCGCGATGCGCGCCCTCCACCGGCTGGACGGAACGCTTCCCTTCACCCGCCACCCGCTCCGCAACGACCGCCCCGTCCTGACGGTCGCGTTCGACGACATCCCGGACTCCGCCGCCACCGCCGGGGCCGCGGTGCTGGAGGCCGCGGGCGTCCGCGGCACCTTCTACGTCGCGGCGGGGCTGATGGGCCGCGACGGGTCGGACTGGCGGCACGCGGACGCCGCCGCGGTCGCGGCGCTCGCGCGCCGCGGCCACGAGATCGGGCTGCACTCCTTTCGTCACGCGCCCGCGGCCCACCTCGGGCGGCGCGCCTTCGCGGACGACCTCGCCCGCGGCCGCGCCGCGCTCGAAACCCTCCTGCCCGGGGCCGCGCTCGACAACTACGCGCTTCCCTACGGCTTCGCGGACCCGCTGCACCGGCCGGCGCTCGCGCGGGCGACGCGCTCCTGCCGAACCACCCATCCGGGCTGCAACGTCGGCGCCGCCGACCCCTACCGCCTCCTGTCGCACCCGCTCGGCGCGGGGCTGCGGGACGACGCCCACGTGGCTCGCCTGCTCGACGGCGCCGTCTCCGCGCGGGGCTGGCTGATCCTGACGCTGCACGACGTCCGGCCCGACCCGAGCCCCTACGGCTGCACGGCGGCCGTGCTGGCCCGCGCGGTCGAGGGCGCGCAGGCCCGCGGCATGGCGGTCGCGACCGTCGGCGACGCGCTGGACCTGTGCGGCCTGCCGGAGCGCCCCGCGCCATGACGATGCTGGCCGACGCGCGGACCGACACCGGGAGCCGGGGTGACGCGGTGGAAGCCGTGGTGCTCGTCCCCACCTACCGGCGCCCCGCGATGCTGGCCGCCACGCTGACGTCCCTCGAAGCCCAGCGCGGGAGGCGCCGCTTCGCGGTTCTCGTGGCCGACAACGACGCCGCGGGCCGCGAGGGCCTGGCCGAGGCCGAGCGGTTCTTCGCCCGCGGCACGCTGGCGGGCGCCGCGGTCGTGGAGCCGCGGCAGGGGCACTGCAGCGGCTGCAACGCCCTGTTCCGCGAGGCGCGGGCGCGCTGGCCCGGGGCAACCTACCTCCTGATGATCGACGACGACGAGGTCGCGGCGCCCGACTGGGCCGACCGCCTCCTCGCCACGGCGGAAGCGACCGGCGCCGACCTCGTGGGCGGCCCGGTCCATTCCCGCTTCACCGGGGCCGTGGGCCGCGCGATGAGGCGCCACCCCGTGTTCCACCCCGGCTTCAGCCGCTCCGGGCCGGTGCCGCGCCTCTACGGCAGCGGCAACTTCCTGATCCGGCAGGCCGCGCTGGCGCGGGTGGGGGCGCCGGAGTTCGACACGGGCTTCGACCACCTCGGCGGCGGCGACGCGGACTTCTTCCTGCGCTGCATGCGGGCGGGCCTCCGCTCGCACTGGGACGCGGAGGCCGTCATCACCGAGACCGTGCCCCCGGCCCGGACCACGCCGGCCTGGGTGCTGCGGCGCAGCCTGCGCATCGGCGCGGTCAACTTCCGGGTCGAGCAGCGCGACGCGGGCCCCGGCCCGCGCCGGCTGAAGCCCTACCTCAAGACCCTTGTCGCTCTGCCCCTCGGGCTTTGGCGGGGCGCGGTCTGCCTCGCGCGGACGGGCAGCCCTCTGCTCGCCAGCCACCGCCCCGTGATGGCGCTGGGCCGCGCGCTCGCGGCCTTCGGCGTCGTGACCGAGCAGTACCGCGCGAGCCCCCGCCCGTGACGGAGCGCGCCGTCGCGACCGCGCCCTCACCGATGCCCGTCGCGGCCGGCGACGCGGCGGCGCTGGCCGCGACCCTGCTGCTGTGCGTGTCGCTCCACCCCTTCCAGAGCCTCGCGGCCGCGTCCACGATCGAGCTGTCGAGCGGCAACGAAACGCTCACCTACCTGGCGCTGGCCCTGCTGGCCGCGGCCTGCGCGGGGCTGGCGCGGCGGCGCCTCGCCCTGGCGTGGCGGGTGCTGCTGCCCTGGCCGACGGCGGCGCTGGCAGCCTGGCTCGCGGTGAGCTGCGCGGTGTCGGCCGATCCCGCCACCTCGGTGAAGCGGCTCGTGCTGGCGCTCATCATGGCGCTGCTCGGCACGGCCCTGGTGCTGCTGCCCGCGACCCCCCGCGCCCTCGCGGCCATCCTGGCGGTGTCGGCGGGGATCGTCCTGGCGCTGTCCTACGGGGGCGTGATCCTCGTGCCGGACCTCGCCATCCACCAGATCACCGACGTCGAGGAGCCGGCGCTGGCCGGCGACTGGCGCGGCGTCTTCGCCCACAAGAACGACGCCGCGGGCGTGCTGTCCTTGTTCGTGTTCCAGGGGCTGTTCGCGGCGCGGCGCGGCTTCCCGGTCGCGGGATGGGCCGTCGTGGCCGCCTCGGCCTTCTTCCTGCTGTTCGCGGGCGGCAAGAGCGCGCTGGCGCTCGTGGTGGTGACGCTCGCGACCTCCCGGCTCTGGGCCATGCTGCCCGACCGGTGGCCGCGCGTGGTGCTGGCCTTCCTGCCGGCCGCGGCCATGAACCTGTTCACCGTGGGCAGCGTGCTGCTGCCGCCCGTGGGCGCCCTGGTCCACGCCCTGCCGATCGACTCCACCTTCACCGGGCGCGACGCGATCTGGTCCTTCGCGGTCGGCGAGATGCCGGGCCACCTGCTGCTCGGCCACGGGTTCGACGCCTTCTGGAACACGGAGAGCACGCGCTACGGCGACGAAACGCAGTGGGCCGGCTCCGCCTCGCACGCGCACAACTCCTACGTCGACATCGTCATGAGCGCCGGCCTGCCCGGCCTCGCGCTGATGCTGCTGGCCTTCGCCTGGCAGCCGATGCGCGACCTCGCCCGGGCGACGCGCCGCGGCGCCGACCCCGCGCTGCTGATGCTGTTCATGCGGACGTGGCTGTTCTGCCTCTACCTGTCGGCCACCGAGACGATCTTCTTCCACCGCGACGACCCGCTGTGGCTGTTCTTCCTGGCGAGCGTCGCGGGCCTGCGCGTCGCGGCCGCCTTCCACCTCCGCTCCCACGCCGGAGACCCCGCGTGACCGTGTGGCGGCAGACCGGGCTCTACATGCTGGCCAGCGTCGGGGGCGCCGCGGTGGCCTTCGCGGGGACGGCGCTGTTCACGCGCCTCTACGCGCCCGCCGACTACGGGGTCTACGTGACCGCCAACGCGCTCGGCGGCGTGCTGTCGGCCATGCTGTTCACCTGGGTGCGGCTGTCGGTCCTGCGCATCGAGGCGAGGGGCGACGGCTCGGACGTGCGGCTGACCGCGCTTGCCTGCTACGCGGGCTCGGCCGCCACCCTGGCGGTGCTCGCCCCCGCGCTGCACGCGGTGGGCGGGCTGCCCTGGGCGGTGTCGGCCGGGGCCTGCCTGTTCGCGGGCACCATCGCGCTGTTCGAGCTGCAGCTCGAGATCCTGCGCGCCCGCCAGCGGGTGCGGGCCTACGCGCTGGCGTCCGCCGGGCGGGCAGTGCTGATGGTCGGGGCCGGCTCCGCGATGGCGGCCTCGGGCTTCGGGGGCTTCGGCCTGTCGCTGTCGATCGCGCTCGCCTACGCGCTCGTGAGCCTCGGCCTCGCGCCCGCGGTCTGGTCGGGCCCGGTGGCGCGGTTCGACCCTGCTGCGGCGCGCCGGATGCTGCGCTTCGGCCTGCCCGCCACGGTGGGCGCCCTGGCGCTTGCGCTGCACGCCGCGACCGACCGCCTGTTCGTCACGCACCTGCTCGGGATCGCGGCGGGCGGCCAGTACGGCGTCGCGGCGGATCTCACCCGCCAGCTCGTCCTGGTGCCCGTGACGGCGCTGGGCTCGGCGCTCGTGCCCGCGGCCATCGCGTCCCACGCGGCCGGGGGGGCGGCCGCGTCCCGGCGCAACCTCGCGGCGGCCGGCGAGATGCTGCTCGGGCTGCTGCTGCCGCTCGTCACCGGCCTGTCGCTGGTCGGGCCCAGGCTCGCGGCCGTGATGCTCGGGGCGCGCTTCCAGGACGCGGCCGCGACGCTGATCCCCGTGCTGAGCTTCGTGTGGCTGTTCCAGGCCGTGACCCAGAACTACGTCCACGTCGGCTTCCACGTGCTCGGCCGGTCCGGCGGCATGGTGGTGCAGGCGTTCGTCTCGCTCGCCGTCAACTTCGCCCTGATCGTCCCCGCGACGCTGCGCTTCGGCATCGTGGGGGCCGCGGTCGCGGTGCTCGCGGCCGAGGCCGCGGGCACGGTGGCGGGCTTCGGTCTGGTGCGCCGCCACTTCCCCCTGCCGCTGGACCCCGCGACCCTGGCCCGCGTCGCGGCCGCGACCACCGCCATGGCCGCGGCCGTGTGGGGCGTGGGAACAGCCCTCCCGGCCCGGCTCGCCGAGCTTCCCGCTGCCGCGCTGGCCGCGCAGGTCGTGACCGGCGTCGCGGTCTACGCGGTCGCGGCCGTGGCGCTGGACGTGGCCGGGCTCGGCGCCGCGTTCGGCTCGGTGATCGGGCGTGCGGCCGCGCGGCGCTGCGAAGGACGATGCCCATGATGCCGACCCGCCGCGCCGTGGTGGCCGGCCTCGCGGTTTCAGCCGCCGCGCCCGCGCGGGCCGCCCCCGCGCCCCTGCCGGCAGCCCTCGCGGGCGCCTTCGTGCCCTGGGTGGGGGACGCGGGCCGCGAGCCCAACATGGCGGCCTGGGAGGCCTGGCTCGGGCGCTCCGCCTCCTCCGTGCCGGCGCTGGACTACTGGGGCAAGGATGATTGGGCGACCTTCGCGGGCACGGCCTGGCTTCCGGGCGCCTGGGCGCGCGCGGCCCCGCGCCGCCCGGTCGTCTTCTCCATGCCGCTCACGGTGCCGGGCACCCCGCTCGCGGCGGTCGCGGCCGGCCGCCACGACGACGCCTTCGCGGCCGCGGCCCGCGCCATCGCGGCGTCCCGGCCCGCCGCCGTGATTCGCCTCGGCTGGGAGATGAACGTCCGCACCATGGCCTGGTTCGCGGGTCCGGACCCCCAGAGCTTCGTGGCGGCCTTCCGGCGCGTGGCGGCGCTGTTCCGCGCGGCCTCGCCCCGCTTCGCCTTCGACTGGTGCCCGAGCTGGGGCCCGGAGGACCTGGCCGCGGACCGCTGCTACCCGGGCGACGACGTGGTCGACGTGGTGGGCCTCGACGTCTACGACATCCGCGCCGGGGACGAGAGCGTGGAACGCCGCTGGGCCGACCGGGTGGTGGCGGGGCCCTTCGGGCTCGACTGGCTGGCGCGCTTCGCGGGCGCGCGTGGCAAGCCGATGAGCCTGCCGGAATGGGGCGTGGGGGAGGCGGGCGACGACCCGTTCTTCGTGTCCGCGATGCGGCGCTGGATGGCCGACCACGCGGGGTCGCTGCGCTACGCCTGCTACTTCGACGTGGACGGCTTGTGGCCGACGCGGCTCACGGGCGGCCAGTTCCCCCTGTCCCGCGCCGCGTTCCGACGCGGCTTCGGGGCCTGACCGGGGCGAAGCGCGGCGCGGGTCAACCTGTTCTTGGGACCGGGCCGAGGTGGGCACCGGCGCGCCGGGCCGCCACGGTGGTGTCCCCCATGTTCCGCGACACGGTAACACACCACCCTCCACGGAGCCGTTGCCGGTCGCGCGCGCGACGGCGCGGTCAAATTTGAGGTCGGGGTCGACCCCTTCGTCGGCTCAACTCACGGTGGCGCGCATCTTCTCCAGCCCTGCCGCGACGGCCCCGTGCCGCGCGCGGCGGCCAGGCCCGCCGCCCGCACTTCAAGCATCGCGCGCGGTTCGAACGGAGCCGGGGCGCCCGGTCGAGCCCGGGTGAACCGCCGCTCATCCGAAGATGCGCCCCGCGCCCATCGACCCCGCGGGGTCGAGGGCCGACTTGATCCGGCGCAGGAGGTCGAGGTCGACGGGATGCGCGCGCGCAAGGAAGGCGCCGCGCTTCACGCGGCCGATGCCGTGCTCGGCGCTGATCGAGCCAGCCCAGCGGTCCACTTGCGCGAAGATCACGGCCTCGCAGCGGCGCAGCACCGCGACCCGCCCCGCGTCGTCCAGCCCCTCGGGCGGCAGCACGTTGAAGTGGATGTTGCCGTCGCCGAGGTGCCCGTAGGCGAGCGGCACGCAGTCCGGCTCGGCCTCGGCCAGGGCCGCGTGGGCGGCGTCCAGGAAGGCCGCGACCGTGGAGACCGGCACCGACACGTCCGTCCGCAGGTGGCGGCCCCGCCGGAACTGCGCCTCGTTCAACCCTTCCCGGATCTGCCAGAAGCTCGCGGCCTGGGCCGTGCTGGCCGCCAGCGCGCCGTCCCGCACCAGCCCGTCCGTCACGATGGCTTCCAGGAAACTCTCGACCACGCTCCTGAGGGGGACGAGCCCGCTCGCCGCGACCTCCATCAGGACGGTGAAGGGCGAGGGCGCCTCCAGCGGGTTGCGGGCCTGCGGCGCCGCCGCGAGCCCGAGCTCCACGCCGCGGCGCGGCAGCAGCTCGAAGGCCGACAGGAGATCGCTGAGGTCGCGGCGCGCCCGCCCGAGCAGCGCCACCGCGGCGGCGGGCGAGTCGACCGCCAGCAGGGCCGTCTCGACCTGCGTCGGCTTCGGGAACAGCTTCAAACAGGCGGCCGTCACGACGCCCAGCGTCCCTTCCGAACCCACGAAGAGCTGCTTCAGATCATAACCCGTGTTGTTCTTGCGAAGCTTGCGCAAGCCGTTCCAGAGCCGCCCGTCGGGCAGCACGACCTCCAGGCCGAGCACGAGGTCGCGGGTCATGCCGTAGCGCACGACGTTGAGGCCGCCCGCGTTGGTGGCGATGTTGCCGCCGATCTGGCAGCTCCCCTGGGCGCCGAGCTGGAGCGGGAACAGCCGGTCGGCCGCGGCCGCGGCCGCGTGGACACTCTCCAGGATGCAGCCCGCCTCCACCGTCATGGTGAAGTTCTCGGCGTCGACCTCGCGCACGCGGTTGAGCCGCTCCAGGCTGATCACGACCTCGTCGCCCTCGGGTGAGGGCGTCCCGCCCCCGACCAGCCCCGTGTGCCCGCCCTGCGCCACCACGGGCAGGCCGCGCTCGGCGCAGTGCCGCACCACGGCCGCCACCTCGTCCGCGGTTTTCGGCCGGACGACGGCCCTGGCGCGACCCGTCAGGTCGCGCGGCCAGTCGGTCGCGTAGCGGCCGTGGTCGGTGGCCGGAACGGCGCCGAACCGCTCGAAGAAGCCCGCGTCCGCCTCCATCATGCTCACCTCCACGCTTGACCCACGGGTGTGGGACATCCGACCGGTCCGTCATGAGGGAGGTCGAACGAGAAGGCCAGTCAAGGCTCCGCGCCGCTTCGGGCGCGGGAAAGCGCCGCGTCTGTGCCCGCCTCCACCCGCGGGAGGCCCGGCCGGAGGATCGCCGCAACCGCTACGGCCCCACCCTCATCGACAGCTTGTGAGGCGCGCACGTGGGCACCACCGCGTCGGGCGCGATGGGCGGGCGCCGTCATGCCGCTCGACGGGGCCGCAGAGCGCGTGCGCGCCGTGGCCGAGGCCGCCCGCGAGCTGGCGCCCGGCGGGCCGGTCCGCCGCGGCGGACCGATCGCGGGCGTGGGGGACACCTGTTCCGTGTTGAAGTGCATGCCGGGGCTGGCAGGCTCCTGCGGCGCCCATCGGTGGCGCGCCTGCCCGTCGAGGTCGCGATCACCGGGCACGTCGGGCGGTTCGAGGCGCTCGCGCTTGTCGGCCGGTCGGGCCGGGGCCGCGCGTCCCGGGAGCCCGTCCCGTCGCCTCAGGCCACCGCCGGTCCTGCCGCCGCGTGCCGGTCGCCGCGGCTGAGCTCGTGCTCCAGCGCGCTGAGCCCGGCCCCGCCCGCCATGTGGAACATCAGGTTTTCGAGGCTCAGCTTCGCGCGGGGCTCGTCCAGGTCGACCGTGCCGCGCGACAACACGATGAAGTGGTCGCCCACCATGTAGGCGTGATGGGGGTTGTGGGTGATGAAGATGACCCCGATCCCCTGATCGCGCGCGGCGGCGGCCACGTATTTCAGCACGATGCCGGACTGGTTCACGCCCAGCGCCGCCGTGGGCTCGTCGAGAATCAGCACCCGCGCCCCGAAGTAGACGGCCCGGGCGATCGCCACGCACTGCCGCTGGCCGCCCGACAGCGTGCCCACGGGCTGGTCGAGGTCGGCCACGGTGATGCCCATCCTGCGCAGCTGCTCGTCCGCGACCGCCCACATGCGGTCGATGTCGAGGCGGGCGAGCGGCCCCGCGCCCTTCTTCATCTCGGAGCCGAGGAAGAAGTTGCGCCAGATCGGCAGCAGGGGGACGAGGGCGAGCGTCTGGTAGACGGCCGCGATGCCGAGGTCGAGGGCCTCGCGGGGCGAGGCGAAGGTCCGGGGAACCCCGTCCACCGCGTAGGTGCCCTTGTCGTGCCTGTTGAGCCCGGCCAGGATGCTGATGAGCGTCGACTTGCCCGCCCCGTTGTCCCCCAGGATGCAGGTGACCTCGCCCTGCCGGACCGCCAGGCTCACGCCCTTGAGCGCGGAAATGTTGCCGTAGCTCTTGCCGACGTTCGTGAGCTGCATGATCGGGGCGGAGCGGTCCATCAGGCCCCCCGGCTGACGCGGGCGCGGATCCAGAAGTTCACCACGGTCGCGATCAGCAGCATCGCGCCCACGAAGAACATGAACCAGTCCGCGTCCCAGTCGGCGTAGATGACGCCTTCCGTGGTCATGCCGAAGATGAAGGCGCCCAGCGCCGAGCCGATCGCCGACCCGTAGCCGCCGGTCAGCAGGCAGCCGCCCACGACCGAGGCCGCGATGTAGAGCAACTCGTTGCCCACGCCCGCGCCCGACTGCACGGTGTCGTAGGCGAACAGCATGTGCATGCCGAGGAACCAGCAGCCGAACCCCACCGCCATGAACAGCGCCACGGTGACCTTGCGGGTCGGCACGCCCACCGCCCGCGCGCTGTCGCGCTGGCCGCCCACCGCGAAGATCCAGTTCCCGGACTGCGTGCGCAGCAGGACCCAGGTCGCGACCGCCACCAGCGCGATCCAGTACAGGATCGCGATCGACACGCTCACGCTGCCCACGTGGATCGTGGAGGCGAACACGGCCTGGGCCGAGTCGAAGCCGGGCACGCCCGCGATGTCCTGCGTGGCGACGTTGCCCGTGATGAGCTTGGTGATGGCGATGTTGAGGCCCTGGAGCATCAGGAACGTCGACAGCGTGACCAGGAAGCTCGGCAGCCGCGTGCGCAGCAGCAGGAAGCCGTTCAGCGCCCCGATGCCGACGGAGAACAGCAGCGCGAACGCCACCCCCGCCCAGATGTTGCCCGCGATCTGGGTCGCGAACATCGAGGCCACCAGCGACGAGGTCGTGACCGCCACCCCCGCGGTCAGGTCGAACTCGCCGCCGATCATCAGCAGGGCCACCGGCACGGCGGGGATGCCGATCGTCGCGGCCTGGTAGAGCACGGTCGTGAAGGCCGCCGTCTGCCGGAACGGCGGCGCCATGACCGAGAAGAACATCAGCACCAGGATGGCGCCGCCAAGCGCGCCCGCCTCCGGGCGCTTGAGGACGCGCCGCCACAGCGGCTGGTGCACCATCGCGCGGCGGGCCGCCGGGGCCGGCATGGTCTGCGTGATGTCCGCCATGGTCCTCCCCGGGCCGCCGCCGCTCGTGCCGCTCCTCGCGCTACCGCGTCCCCGCCTTGGCGAAGGTCTGGACCTCGGCGACGTTGCTCTTGTCCACGAAGGTGGGGCCGGTCAGCACGGGCTGGCCGCCGCCCACCGTGTCGCCGTTGGTCTTGGCGAGCCACAGGAGGTCGACGGCCTCGTAGCCTTCCACGAAGGGCTGCTGGTCGATGGCCCACTGCAGCTTGCCCTGGCCGATCAGGTCGGCGGCCCGCGGCGTCAGGTCGAAGGTGCCGACCTTGGCCTTGCTGCCGGCCTCGGCCACGGCGTCGAGCGCGGTGGGCGAGAAGGGCGCGCCCAGCGTCACGATGTAGTCGGTGTCGGGGCTCTGCTGGAGCTTGGCCGTGATGCGGGCCTTGGCGCTCGCCATGTCGTAGCCGTTGACGTAGAGCACGAAGAGCGAGCCCTTGAACGTCTTCTTGATGCCGTCGCAGCGCTCTTCGAGCTGCACCGCGCCCTGCTGCTGGTCGACGCAGATGGCGCTCTTGGAGCCTTCCCCGTTGAGCTTGTCGCCCACCGCCGCGCCCGCGATCAGCTCGTCCTGCCCGACGTACATGGGCAGGCCCGCCTTCTTCCAGTCGTCGGAGCCGGCGTTGAAGCCCACCACGGGGATGCCGGCGGCCTTCGCCTGCTTGACGGCCCCGGCCTCGGCGTCCGGGAAGGCCAGCGTCAGCGCGATGCCGTCCACGTGCTGCTGGACCGCGTTGACGATCAGCTGCGTTTCCTTGGACGCGGTCGGGTCCGCGTAGTAGACGAGCTGGACGTTGTCCTTCTTGGCCGCCGCCTCCGCGCCCTTGCGGATGATGTCCCAGAAGGTGTCGCCGGGCTGGCCGTGCGTGATCATCGCGATCTTCATGGTCGCCTCGGCGCGGGCGGGCGCCGTGCCCAGCGCCGCGACGGCCATCGCGAGGCCGCCCATCAGGGCGGCCGTCCCAAGATGCTTCATTGCTTCGTCTCCCTCCCAAGCCCGTTGCGGGCGTCTTGCCGGGCGATTGGTCTCGCCCGGATCTTGGCACCGGCCGTTCGCCGGGTGTCCGGGCCTAAGACCCGGTTGGGCGCAGGATAGAACCCGCGCCGCGCGTCGCGCAACGGTTCGAGCCCGAGCCGAGGCGACGAATACCATAAACAAAAAACTGCGCAATCAAGCTTAATGCAAATTTTGTTGTAATGCCCCACGTCCAGCGTTGCCGCGCGTGCGGTGCCCGCGAGCGCGTGCAAACAGCCCCGCCATCCTGATCGAGGCGGTGGCGGGCTGGGACGCGGGGCGAGGTTCGACCGCGGGGAGCCCGCGGGCGGTCAGGCGACCCCGCCTTGTCCGGAGTGGGCGCGCCCGACCTGCTGGGCCGGAACGCGCGCCCTGCGTCAGGCCGCGGCCGGGAAGCCGCCCTCCAGCGCGATCTTGGACAGCGGCTCGCGCGTGTTGGGCTGTTCGCGCCCGCGCAGCGCGTCCGGCAGCACCGACTTGTCGCCCGGCCGGCCCACCGCGATCGCGGCCTCGACGCGGTGGCCCTGCGGCACGTTGAGCTCCGCGAAGGCCCGGTCCATGTCGAAGCCCACCATGGCGTGCGCCTGGAGTCCCATCCGGGTCGCCTGGAGCGCGAGACCCATCCAGGCCGCCCCCGCGTCGAAGGAGTGGCTGTGCGACGGCACCGGCTTGTCCTGGCCGGGCGGCAGCATCAGCGAGTTCGAGACCACCACGATCAGCAGCCCCGCACGCTCCGCCCACGACCGGTTGAAGGGCACGAGCAGGTCCAGAAACCGGTCCCAGTGGGGCGTGCCGCGCTTGGCGTAGAGCAGGCGCGCGGGCTGGGAGTTGTAGGAGGACGGCGCCCAGCGCGCGGCTTCCAGCAGGGTCATGACCTCCCCGTCGGACAGCGGCTGGTTGTCGTAGGCCCGCGGCGACCAGCGCTCCAGGAAAAGCGGGTCGACGGGCAGGTCGGAGGTGCGGCCGTTGGCGGAAGTCATGGGAGCGCGCGTCCTGATGGGTCGGAGCTGTGAACCGAGCCCGTTCGCCCGGCGCAACGACCTTCTAACCCGTCGGCCCGCGCCGGTCCAACACCGACCGGTGAACGTTGCGGGCGTCGAGGCCGCTCCGGGCGCGGCGGCGCTGACGTCTCCCTGAGGGACGTCCGCGACCGCCTCGTCACCCGACCCGCTGCGACCCGGATGACGACGGATTTGGACCTCATTTCGACGACGCGAGCCGGGTGGCCAACAACATTTCGACGACGGTGCCGGAGACGCACGAGAGCTTCCGCTCAGCGGCCGAGCGCCCACAGGCTTCGCGGGCACATCGGCGAAACCAACGTGGGCGTCGACAGCCCGCTGTGGTTCACCGCTCTTGAAGAACGGGCTGACGGTCCGGAAGCAGCAAGCCATCCCGCTCAACGTCCGGATGTGCGGCAACACCTTCGGCCCCAACCCCTGCGGCCCTTATCCGTCCCCCGGGGCTCCCTCGCCGCAGTGGGCCACGACCAAGCCGTTCGGGTGAAAGGGTGCCGCGCTGGGCAGAACGCTCCGGCGACCCCTGCCTGCGCCCGCTCGCATCCGAACACACGCGCCGCGCGAGGCTGCTCAGGCCACCCGGTCGGTGGTTTCCCGCAGCTCCCGCGGGAGCGGGAAGAACATGGTCTCGGTGGTGGTCGACACCGTTTCCACCTCGATGTCGTAGCGTTCCGCGAAGACGTCGATGATCTGCTCCACCAGCACCTCGGGCGCCGAGGCCCCTGCCGTGATGCCGATGGTGCGGATGTCGCTCAGGTGCGTCCAGTCGATCTCGGAGGCGCCGTTGACGAGCTGGCTGTTGCGGCAGCCGGCCCGCTCGCTCACCTCCTTGAGGCGCTGCGAGTTGGAGGAGTTGGCCGAGCCCACCACCAGCAGCGCGTCCACCTTGTCGGCGATCTGCTTGACGGCCTCCTGCCGGTTGGTGGTGGCGTAGCAGATGTCCTCCTTGTGGGGGCCGACGATGTCGGGGAAGCGGCGCTTCAGCGCCTCCACCACCCCTTGCGTGTCGTCCACCGACAGCGTGGTCTGCGTCACGAAGGCGAGCGGAGCGTGGACGAGCTCGGGCGCCCCGTCCGCCAGCCGGTTCACGTCGGCCACCGTTTCCACGAGCAGCACCGCGCCCTGGGGCAGCTGGCCCAGCGTGCCCACCACCTCCGGGTGCCCCTCGTGGCCCACCAGGATGATCTTGTGGCCGCGGCGGAAGTGCAGCTCGGCCTCGCGGTGGACCTTGGTGACCAGCGGGCAGGTCGCGTCGATGGCGAAGAAGTTGCGGTCGGCCGCCTCCAGCGGCACCGCCTTGGGGACGCCGTGCGCCGAGAAGATCACCGGCGCGCCCGTGTCGGGGATCTCGGACAGCTCCTCCACGAACACCGCGCCCTTCTTCTTCAGGCTCTCCACGACGTATTTGTTGTGCACGATCTCGTGCCGCACGTAGACCGGGGCGCCGTGCACGCGCAACGCGCGCTCCACCGCGTCGATGGCGCGGATCACGCCGGCGCAGAACCCGCGCGGGGCGCAGAGCAGGATGTGCAGCGGCGGCTTGGTCATGGGCGCGGGCGTCCGTGGTGGGGCGTTCGGCCCCGGGTTGTGGGGGAAGTGGGAGGGAGGGTCAAGACGCGGCTCGGGCGAGGGCAACCGGCCGAGGCAGCCCCCCTTCCACCCCGCCCGGCCGGTCCCGCGGGTTGAGCCCCGCCCCGCCCTGGGCTATGCCCCCCGGCTCGGAAGGGAGGCACCCCGATCGACGCTGCGCACCACGCGGGCGACCGCGACGTCGGGCCCCCGGACCCGCCGGTCGAGCCCGGCCGCCCCGCCCCGCCCTTCCGCCCCACCTTCGTGGCCGGCTCCGTGCTGGGCCACGTGGCCGTCATGACCGCCACGGGCACGGTGGGCGTGCTGGCCATCTTCCTGGTGGACTTCCTGTCGCTGCTCTACGTGTCGCGCCTGGGGGAGACGGACCTGACCGCCGCCGTGGGCTTCGCGACGCAGGTGCTGTTCTACCCCGTGTCGGTCAACATCGGCCTGACCATCGGGGTGACGGCGCTGATGTCGCGCGCCCTCGGGCAGGGGGACCGCGCGCGGGCGCGGCGGCTCGCGGCGTCCGGCCTGCTGCTGGGCCTGGGCCTCAGCGCCGGGGTGGCGGCCGCCGCGATGGGCGCCGCGACGCCGGTCCTGTCGGGCCTGGGCGCCAAGGGGGCCGTGTTGCCCGTGGCGCGCGCCTTCCTGTGGATCACCCTGCCCGCCAACGTGCCGTTCTCGGCCGGCATGGTGCTGTCGGGGGTGCTGCGGGCGGCGGGCGACGCCCGGCGCGCCATGTACGTGACGCTCGCGGGCGCCGTGGTGACGGGGATCGCGGACCCCGTGCTGATCTTCGGCCTCCACCTCGGGGTTTACGGCGCCGCGATCTCCACCGTGCTGTCGCGGTTGACCTTCGTGGCGGTCGGCTACCACGGCGCGGTGCGCACGCACGGGCTGGTGGGCCGGCCGAGCCTCGCGGCGCTCCGGGCCGACCTGCGCCCGCTGCTCGGCATCGCGCTGCCGGCGGTGGGAACCAACCTCGCCACGCCGGTCGCCAACTCCTACGTGTTCCGCACCTTCGCGCGCTTCGGCGCCGACGCGGTCGCGGCCACCGCCGTCACCGACCGGGTGGCGCTGGTGGCCTTCGGGGTCCTGTTCGCCCTGTCGGGCTCGGTCGGCCCGATCCTGGGCCAGAATCTCGGGGCGGGGCGCTTCGACCGGGTCAGGGGCACGCTGACGGCCTCCTTCGGCCTGGTGACGGGGTGGGTGGCGCTCACCTGGGCGGTGCTGTGGCTGCTCACCCCGGCGGTGGTGGCCCTGTTCGGGGCGCAGGGGGATGCCGCGCGCTACATCGCCTTCTTCTGCGCCTACGGGGTGTCGGCCTGGCTGTTCACGGGTTTCCTGTTCGTGGCCAACGCCTCCTTCAACAACCTGGGGTTTCCGGTTCTGTCGCTCCTGTTCAACTGGGGCAAGGCCAGCCTGGGCACGATCCCCTTCGTGACGCTGGGGGCCGCCTGGGGCGGGGTGCCCGGCGGGCAGGTCGGCATCGCGTTCGGGGCCGCGGCGTTCGGCGTGGCGGGCCTCGCCACCGCCTACCGGGTCAACGGCCGGCTCGCCAAACGGGCCGGCCGCCTTACCTTTCCAACCGCAGCAAGCGGGAGACGCGCCCCATGACCCTGAACGACATCGTGCAATCCGCCCAGGGCGGCCAGGCCATCGACAACATCGCGGCGCGCTTCGGCCTGTCGCCCGAGCAGGCGCAGAACGCTGTCACCGCGCTGCTGCCCGCCTTCCAGATGGGGTTGCAGAACGTGACGGCGGGCGGCGGGATCGGGTCCATCCTCCAGCACCTCGGCAACGGCGCGCACCAGCAGTCCTACGCCGACCCAGGCGCCGCGCAGTCGCCCGAGGCCACGCAGGCCGGCGGCTCGGTGCTGGGCGACATCTTCGGGGGCCACGCCGCGACCGGCCAGGTCGCCCAGCAGGCCTCAAGCGAGTCGGGCGTGCCCGCCTCCGTGATCCAGGCCATGATGCCGGCGCTCGCCTCCGTGATCATGGGCGGGCTGTTCCACGGGGCGCAGAACGGGGGCTTCGGCGGCATCCTGCAGAGCATGATGGGCTCGGTCTTCGGCGGGAGCGGCGGGTCCATCTTCGGCGGCCAGGGCCAGACAACCGCGTCCGCCGCTCCGCCGGCCGCCGAGGAGGGCGGCCTGGGCGGCCTGATCGGCAGCGTGCTCGGCGGCCTGTTCGGAGGCGGCAACCCCGCGCCCACCGCCCCCGGAGCGACGCCCGCCGCACCCGCCGCGACCAGCAGCGACGCCGCCCTGGACCAGTTCAGCAGCATGTTCCAGGCCGGAACGCCGGCCTCGCCCCAGCACGAGGCGAGCCTCGCCAACATCCTGGGCCGGTGAGCGCGGCCCGCTCGCGGGCCTTTCTCGTCTCAGAAACCCCCTCGTGCCGCCGCTTCGAGGTCGGCCAGCACGGCCGCGACCCGGGCCTTGAGCGCGTGGTCGTCCATCGCGCCGATCTGGACCATGCCCCCCGCGAGCCACTGGCCGAGGCCGCCCAGCTCCGGGTGGCTCCACTGCGCGGCCCGGCCCCGTCCGGCCCGGACCGCGTCCAGCAGGGCCCAGACCGCGCTGGGGCTGAAGCCGTGGCGCCGGGCGAGCGCCGCCACCGCCTCGTCGCCGGTCACGCGAACTCCATCAGCACGGCGTCCACCGCCACGCCGTCGCCGGCCGACACCAGAACGGTCGCGACCGTGCCGTCGCGCTCGGCGAGCAGCACGTTCTCCATCTTCATGGCCTCCACCACGGCCAGCGGCTCGCCGACCTTGACGGCCTGGCCCGGCGCCACCCGCACGGCGGTCACCAGGCCCGGCATGGGGCAGAGCACCCGCCTGCCGCCGCCCGCCGCGACCTTCTGCGGCATCAGGGCCGCGAGCTCGGCCTCCCGCTCGGAGAACACCCGCACCTCGGCCACCGCGCCCCCGTGCATCAGCACCACGCCGTTGGGCAGCGGCCGGACCTGGAAGGCGAGCTCGGCGCCGTCCACGCTGCCGTTCCACACGGGGGCGCCCGGCCGCCACGTCGAGCGGACCTCGCACAGCGTGCCGTCCGCGAAGCGCAGCAGCGCGCCGCCGCCCGTGGTCAGCACGCTGAAGCGGAAGGACTCGGATCCGACCGCGGCCACGCGCGTCGCGTCGAACTCGACCCGCCGCCGCTCGCGCATCTGCCCCGAGATCCCGCGCTTGCGCTGGTTCATGAGGTGGTCGATGGCGCCCGCCACCGCCGCGAAGCGCCGCGCGGCCGGGCCCGCGGGCACCTGGTTGGCGAAGCCGTCGGGGAACTCCTCGGCGATGAAGCCGGTCGAGAGCTGGCCGGCCTTCCAGCGCGGGTGCGCCATCAGGGCCGACAGGAAGGGCACGTTGTGGCGGATGCCGTCCAGCGCGAAGGCGTCGAGCGCCCGCGCCTGGGCCGCGACCGCGAGCGAGCGCGTCGGGCCGTGCGTGACGAGCTTGGCGATCATGGGGTCGTAGAAGATCGACACCTCGCCGCCCTCGGCCACGCCCGCGTCCACCCGCACCGTCAGCCCCGCTTCCGTGCCCTCGGGCGGCGGCCGGTAGGTGGTCAGCCGCCCGATCGAGGGCAGGAAGCCGCGCGTGGGGTCCTCGGCGTAGATGCGGCTCTCCACCGCCCAGCCCGTCAGCGTCACGTCCGCCTGGTTGAGGCGCAGCGGCTCGCCGGCCGCGACCCGGATCATCTCCTCCACGAGGTCCAGCCCCGTCACCAGCTCGGTGACCGGGTGCTCGACCTGGAGCCGGGTGTTCATCTCCAGGAAATAGAAGCTCCGGTCCTGCCCCGCCACGAACTCGACCGTGCCGGCCGAGTCGTAGCCCACGGCCTCCGCCAGCGCCACGGCCTGCGCGCCCATCCGCGCGCGGGTGTCGGGGTCGAGCAGGGGCGAGGGGGCCTCCTCCAGCACCTTCTGGTTGCGGCGCTGGATCGAGCACTCGCGCTCGCCGAGGTGGATGACGTGCCCGTGCTTGTCGCCCAGCACCTGGATCTCGACGTGGCGCGGGTTCTCGACGAACTTCTCGATGAACACCCGGTCGTCGCCGAACGAGCTCAGGGCCTCCGAGCGGGCGCGTGCGAACCCTTCGCGCGCGCCGGCGGCGTCGCGCGCCACCCGCATGCCTTTGCCGCCGCCGCCCGCGGAGGCCTTGATCATGACGGGGTAGCCGATCCCCTCGGCAACCGCGGCGGCCTCGGCCGCGTCGGCGACCAGCCCCAGCGAGCCCGGCACGGTCGACACGCCGGCCGCGCGGGCGAACCGCTTGCTCTCGATCTTGTCGCCCATCGCGCGGATGGCGGCCGGGTTGGGGCCGATGAACGCGACCCCCGCCGCCGCGAGCGCCTCGGGGAAGGCCGCGTTCTCGCTCAGGAAGCCGTAGCCCGGGTGGACCGCCTCGGCCCCGGTGCGGCGGCAGGCGTCCACCACGGCCTCGATGGACAGGTAGGATTGCGCGGCCGGCGCGGGCCCGATGAACACGGCCTCGTCCGCCTGGGCGACGTGGGGGGCGTCGCGGTCGGCCTCCGAGTAGACCGCCACCGTCCCGATGCCGAGCCGCCGCGCCGTGCGGATCACCCGGCAGGCGATCTCGCCGCGGTTCGCAATCAGGATCTTGGAAAACAACGGCGCGGTCCGGAGAATGGCGACGGATCAGGGCGTCGCGCGGCAGGCTGGCGCGGTTCTATGGCCCGCGCCGGGCTCCGGCAAGGTCGCGCGGCCCGCGTGCCCGGTCCGTTCCGCGCCCGTCAGGGCTTGGGAGGAGCGCCCGATGCCTCGCCCTGGCTCTCGGCGCGCAGGCTCTTGATGAAGTGCCGCGCCACGCCGCGCACGGCCTCGTCGTCGCGCGGCACGTCGTCGGCCATGTCCCACAGGTGCTGGAGGCTGTCCTCCAGCTCGTCCAGCAGCTCCGGGTTTCGCCGCGCCACGAAGCGCAGCGTGCCGAACAGGAGGTGCTCGATGGCCATCTCGCGGCGGCGGGCTTTGGCAACCGCCTCGGCGGTCGCGGGGTCCTTGACGGGGTCGGTCATGATCACCTTAACGGCTTCGGGCCGGACCGGGTTCACCCCCGCGGCGGCGGGCCGCGGCGCGACCGCGCAGGCTCGCGTCGTTGAGCGCGGGCAGCGTGCCGGGCTCGGCCGCGATCCCCTCGGCGATCCGGACCGCCGCGGCCAGCTGCGCGTCGGTCAGGTGGCGCACGGCCGGGCGTGCGACGCTCGCGTGCCAGGGGGCGCCCACCGCGGCGTCCAGGCACACGCGCATGAAGCAGTGGTCGAGGTGGATCGGCCACCCTTCGCCCCGCGCCATGCCGGGCAGCACGCCGCGGGTGAGCGCGGACCATCGCGCGAGCAGCCCCGCCCTGTTGGCCATGCCAAGCCCCTGCCATTCCGGATGCCGCGCCCCCATGTGGGGCGCTTGCCGGTGGAACACCCATGCCCGATGCCAAGATCCTGCCCCAGCACGTCGACAACGGCGTGCAGGCCGTCGCCGCCCTGCACGCCGAGCACCGCGACCGGGCGACGCGCCTCCAGCGCTTCATCGCGGCCGCCACCGACCGCGCGGGCCGCCCCGCCTTTCCGATCGCCGTGATGACCGTGGTCGCGGGCTGGGTCGCGCTCAACCTGGGCTTGTCGGCCGCGGGCCGCCCGCCCGTGGACGCCCCGCCGTTCCCCTGGCTTCAGGGCGTCGTCAGCCTGACCGCGTTGACCATGACGACGCTGGTGCTCGCGACCCAGCGGCGCGACGACGAGCTCGCGAGCCACCGCGAGCAGCTGACCTTGGAACTCGCCATCCTCAACGAGCAGAAGGCCGCCAAGATCATCGACCTCCTGGAGGAGCTGCGCCGCGACAGCCCGCAAACCCGCGACCGCGTCGACCGCGAGGCGGAGGCCATGGCGGCCGCGGCCGACCCGCACGCGGTGCTCGACGCCATCAAGGACCGTCACGAGAGCCTGGCGCCGGCCGCCGCGCGCGCACCCGCATCCCGGACGCCACCCTGAGCGTTGCCGTTTCCGAACGTCCGCTCTTCGGGACCACCCTGACCATGCCAGTTCTCGATCCCGCGTCCCGCCCCGCGGCCCAGGTGACGGCTCCCGGCACGCCGGGCGTGGCGGGACTGTTGTCGCTGGCGGTGGGCGTGGTGGTGGTGGCGGCCCTCTCGCTCGCGCGCGAGGTGCTGATCCCCATCACGCTGGCCGTGCTCCTGTCCTTCGTGCTGGCGCCGGTGGTGGAGGGGCTGCGCCGGCTCCGGGTGCCGCACGTCCTGTCGGTGCTGCTGGCCGTGCTCCTCGCCCTGGGCGTGCTGGGCACGGGCGCGGGGCTGATCGGCCTGCAGGTGGCGGGGCTCGCGGGCGACGTGCCCCAGTACGCCAGGACGGTCGAGGCCAAGGTCGGCGTGCTGCAGAACGAGACCGTGGGGCGGCTGAACGGCATCGCCCAGCGGCTCGGGCGCCAGTTGCAGCACCCGGCCCCGCCGCCCCCCGCGCCGGCCTCCGGCGCGGCGGAGCCGGCCGCGCCGAAGCCCATCCCGGTCGCGGTGCAGCCGCCGGCCGCCGACCCCCTCCAGCTCGCGGTGCGGGTGCTCCAGCCGGTGCTGGCGCCCTTCGAATCCGCGCTGATCATCTTCATCGTGGCGGTGTTCATCCTGATGCAGAAGGAGGACCTGCGCGACCGGCTGATCCGCTTGTTCGGCTCCACCGACCTCCACCGCACCACGGTGGCCATGGACGACGCGGCCCGGCGGCTCAGCCGCTACTTCCTGTCGCAGCTCGGCATCAACGCCGGCTTCGGCGTCGTGGTGGCGGCGGGCCTGGCCGTGATCGGCGTCCCCTCGCCGGTGCTGTGGGGCGTGCTGGGCGCCCTGCTGCGCTTCGTGCCCTACGTGGGCGCCGTGATCGCGGCGGCGCTGCCCCTGCTGCTCGCGGCCGCGGTCGACCCGCACTGGGTCACGGCGCTGTGGACCGCGGCCCTGTTCGTGGTGACGGAGGGCCTCGCGGGGCAGGTCCTTGAGCCCTTGGTCTACGGCCACTCCACCGGGCTGTCGCCCGTCGCGGTGGTGATCTCGGCCATCTTCTGGACGTGGCTGTGGGGGCCGATCGGCCTGATCCTGTCGACGCCGATGACGCTCTGCCTCGTGGTGCTGGGCCGCTACGTGGACCGGCTCGAATTCCTGGACGTGCTGCTGGGCGACCGCCCGGCCCTCACGCCCGTTGAGAACTTCTACCAGCGCATGCTGGCCGACGACCCCGACGAAGCCCAGCAGCAGGCCGAGCTGCTGCTCAAGGAGCGCTCGCTCACCGCCTACTACGACGAGGTGGCGCTGAAGGGCCTCCAGCTCGCGGCCAACGACGCGGCGCGCGGCGTGCTCGGCCCCGACAGGCTGGAGCGCATCAAGCGCAGCCTCCGCACGCTGGTCGACGACCTGGGCGACCACGACGACGCCGAGCCGCCCCCGCACGAGAAGGCGAAGGCCGCGGCCACGGCGTCCAAGGCCGAGAAGGACGTGCCCAAGCCCGCGGCCCCCCGGCCCGCGCCCGAGCGGCACCGGCTGGCCCCCGGCTGGCAGGGGGCGGCCCCCGTGCTGTGCCTGGCCGGCCGCGGCCCGCTCGACGAGGCCGCCTCCGCGATCCTGGCGCAGCTGATGGGCAAGCACGGGCTCGGCGCCCGCGCGTTGCCCCACGAGGCGGCCTCGCGCGACGGCGTCGCCGCCCTCGACGGCGCGGGCGTCGCGTTCGTCTGCGTGAGCTACCTGGAGATCGGCGGCAACCCGGCCCACCTGCACTACTTGGTGCGCAGGCTGAAGAGCCGGTTGCCCGGCGTGCCGGTGCTGGTCGGGCTGTGGCCCGCGGAAGCCGACGTGCTCCGGGACGACCGGATGCGCGCCGTGATCGGGGCCGACCACTACACGACCTCGCTGCGCGAGGCCGTCGACCTCTGCGTCAAGGCCTCGCAGGAGCCCGAACCCGTTCCCGCCCGCGTCGCCTGACGCGGGTTCGGATCGCGGCCGATGGCCGTGGGGGGCGGTGGGAACCGGGACGGTGACCTTGCGTTACGCAACCGGAAGTTTCAGCGCAGAGTTGCAGTCGCCGCGTTCCCGGCACGAAAAAACCGAAGTCGCGGAAGGGTTGTCGCTCGATGGCGGTCTCGGACCCTGCGTCGCGCCCGGTCGTCCTGGTGGTCGAGGACGAGCCGATGCTGCGGATGTACGCAACTGACTTCGTCGGTGAGGCGGGGTTCGAGGTGATCGAGGCCGCCAACGCCGACGAGGCGATCCGCATCCTGCTCGGCCGCGACGACGTGCGCGTCGTGTTCACCGACATCGACATGCCCGGGTCCATGGACGGCCTGAGGCTCGCGGCCGCGGTGCGCGACCGCTGGCCGCCCATCGAGATCATCGTGACGTCGGGGCAGGTGACGCCGCCGCGCGACGCCCTGCCCGCGCGCGGGCTGTTCTTCTCCAAGCCCTACGACGAGGCGAGGCTGATCCGGGCGCTGCAGGCCTTCGTGCGCTGACGCGCTCAGGCGGCGTTGACGAAGCTTTGCAGCACCATCTTGCGGCCCGCGTGGTCGAAGTCGACCGTGAGCTTGTTGCCGTCGACCGAGGCCACGGTGCCCGTGCCGAACTTGGTGTGGGTCACCCGCGCCCCGGACGCGAAGCTCGACGCCGCGGAGGACTTCGCCACCAGCTCGCCCTCGATCTCCCGGGGGCCGCCGCGCCCGGCGGCCCGGCCGAAGACTGCCTCGGCGGACGCGGCCCCGCGCTGCGCGCGCTGCCACCCCGGCGTCGCGTAGGGGGAGGAGAAACCCGTGGCGGCGTCGAAGCGCGACGCCCCGTAGCCCCCGAACCGGGGCCCGGCCGAGCCGCCGTCCGTCACCTCCACGTGCGCCTCGGGCAGCTCGTCCACGAAGCGCGATGGGATCGTGGTCTGCCACAGCCCGTGGATGCGCCGGTTGGTGGCGAAGAAGATCCTCGCCCGCCGCTTGGCGCGCGTGAGCCCCACGTAGGCGAGCCGCCGCTCCTCCTCCAGCCCCGCCTTGCCGTTGTCGTCCATCGAGCGCTGGTGGGGGAACAGCCCTTCCTCCCAGCCGGGCAGGAACACGGTCTCGAACTCCAGCCCCTTGGCGCCGTGCAGCGTCATGATGGACACCCGCGCCCCGCCACCCGCGGTGGAGGCGTCCATCACCAGCGACACGTGCTCCAGGAAGGACGCGAGGCTCTCGAACTCCTCCATGGAGCGGACCAGCTCCTTGAGGTTTTCGAGCCGCCCCGCGGCGTCGGCCGAGCGGTCGCGGGTCCACATGTCCGTGTAGCCGGATTCTTCCAGGATGGTTTCGGCGAGCCGGGCGTGGTTCTGCGTGCCGAGCGCCTCCGTCCAGCGCGCGAACTGGTCGAGCAGCGCCCGCACCGTCTGCCGCTGCCTGGGCTTCAGCTCCTCGGTCTCGACCAGCGCGCGCGCGGCCTGCATGAGCGGCACGCCCGCGGCGCGGGCGTGGTCGTGCAGCAGTTGCAGCGTGGCGTCGCCCAGGCCCCGCTTGGGCGTGTTGACGATCCGCTCGAAGGCGAGGTCGTCGGCGGGCTGGGCCACGCAGCGCAGGTAGGCCAGGGCGTCGCGGATCTCCAGCCGCTCGTAGAAGCGCGGGCCGCCGATCACCCGGTAGGGCAACCCAAGCGTGATGAAGCGCTCCTCGAACTCGCGCATCTGGAAGGACGCGCGCACCAGGATCGCGATCTCGTCCAGCGAATGGCCCTCGCGGCCCATGCCCTCGATGGCGTCGCCGACCCGGCGCGCCTCCTCCTCCGAGTCCCACACGCCCGTGACGGTGGGCTTGTCGCCCGGAACGTCGTCGGTGAACAGCGTCTTGCCGAGCCGCCCCTCGTTGCGGGCGATGAGGTGGGCCGCGGTGCCCAGGATGTGGCCCGTGGAGCGGTAGTTGCGCTCCAGCCGGATCACGGCCGCGCCGGGGAAGTCCTTCTCGAAGCGCAGGATGTTGTCGACCTCGGCGCCGCGCCAGCCGTAGATCGACTGGTCGTCGT
>CAXTDZ010000025.1:0-39260 GCA_964243035.1 uncultured Lichenihabitans sp. | reverse complement strand
GCCCGGCGCGGCGCTGCCCGAAGCCGCGGCGCGGCCGCCGGACCCGCTCCCGGTTCCCCCGCCGGCGCAGGACGCGCGCCGCCGCGCGCCGGCCCTGCCGAGCTACGTGCCGCCGGTCTCGCGGCCCCGCGCCTCCGCGGCCCCGCCGCTGGTGCCCTTCGAGAAGCGCTTCCGCGGCCGGGTCGCGCGGGGCGGCATCCCGATCGAGGGCGTGATGGACCTGCACGGCCTCACGGAGGCGATGGCCCACGACGGCCTGCGCGCCTTCCTGCGCGGGGCGCAGCGGGACGGGGCGCGCCTGGTGCTGGTGGTGACCGGCAAGGGCCGGTCCCGGGCGGCCCTCGACGGCGAGCCGGGCCTGCTCCGCCGGCTGGTCCCCCACTGGCTGCGCGCCGCCGATCTCCGCGGCACCGTGCTCGGCTTCGAGGAAGCCGGCCTGCCGCACGGGGGCGTGGGCGCCCTCTACGTCCGCCTGCGCCGCCCGGAGGCGGACCGCTGACGGCGGGTCAAGCGTTGCCGGGCGACCTCAGGGACCCCGCAGCACCAGCGTCGCGAGCGGCGGCAGCAGGAGGCTGACCGAGGCCGGGTGGCCGTGCGCGGCCACGTCGTCGCTCGTCGCGCCGCCGTCGTTGCCGAGGTTGCCGCCGCCGTAGACGCCGGCATCGGTGTTGAGCACCTCCTGCCACCGGCCCGCCTTCGGCACCCCGACGCGGTAGCCATGGCGGGGCACCGGGGTCATGTTGCTGACGACGAGCAGGGTCGAGGCGCCGTCGAGGGTCTGGCGCGTGAAGGCGTAGACCGAGTTGCCGCTGTCGTCCGCGACCGACCAGCGGAAGCCCTCCGGCCGCGTGTCGGTCGCGTGCAGCGCCGGCTCGCCGACGTACAGGCGGTTGAGGTCGGCCACCAGGCTCTGCACGCCCCGGTGCATCGACCGGTCGAGCAGGTCCCAGTTGAGCATGCTCCCCTCGTTCCACTCGGCCCACTGGGCGATCTCGCCGCCCATGAACAGCAGCTTCTTGCCCGGGAAGGTCCACATCCAGGCGTAGTAGGCGCGCAGGTTGGCGAAGCGCTGCCAGTCGTCGCCCGGCATCTTGCGGATCAGCGATCCCTTGCCGTGCACCACCTCGTCGTGGCTGAGCGGCAGCACGAAGTGCTCCGAATAGGCGTAGACCATGCCGAAGGTCAGGCCGTGGTGCTCGTAGCGGCGGTAGACGGGGTTCTTCTCCATGTAGTGGAGCGTGTCGTGCATCCACCCCATGTTCCACTTGAGATTGAAGCCCAGGCCGCCGTGCTCCACGGGCGCGGTGACGCCCGGCCAGGCGGTCGACTCCTCGGCGATCGTCAGCACGCCCGGGCAGCGCTGGGCCACGATGCTGTTCAGGTGCTTGAAGAACTCGACGGATTCAAGGTTCTCGCGGCCGCCGAACTTGTTGGGCACCCATTCGCCGTGCTTGCGGCTGTAGTCGCGGTAGAGCATGGAGGCCACCGCGTCCACGCGCAGCGCGTCCACGTGGTAGTGCTCCAGCCATTCCAGGGCGCTGGCGATCAGGAAGCCCTTCACCTCGTTGCGGCCGAGGTTGTAGATCAGCGTGTTCCAGTCCTGGTGGTAGCCCTCGCGCGGGTCCTGGTGCTCGTAGAGCGCGGTTCCGTCGAAGCGGGCCAGGCCCCAGACGTCGCTGGGGAAGTGCGCCGGCACCCAGTCCACGATGACGCCGATGCCGCAGGCATGGCAGCGGTCCACGAACGCCGCGAACTCCTCCGGCGGCCCGTAGCGGCCCGTGGGCGCGAACAGGCCCAGCGGCTGGTAGCCCCAGGAGCCCCCGAAAGGATGCTCCATGATGGGCAGGAACTCGACGTGGGTGAACCCCAGGCCCTGCAGGTAGGGGATCAGCCGGTCGGCCATCTCGGCCCAGGTGAGGCTCCGGTTGCCTTCGCTCTCCAAGCGGAACCAGGAGCCGGGGTGGACCTCGTAGATCGACACGGGCGCGTCGAGGCCCTGCCGCTCCGTCCGCGCCGCCATCCATGCACCGTCCGACCACGGGAACGGGTCGGAGCGGGCCACGATGGAGGCGGAGCCGGGTGCGGCCTCGGCCGCGCGCGCGACGGGGTCGGCCTTCTGGGCCAGGACGGACCCGTCGGGCCCGACGATCTCGTACTTGTAGCGGGCGCCCGCGCCGATGCGCGGCACGAACAGCTCCCACACGCCCGCCTGCCCCCGCAGGCGCATCGGGTGGCGGCGTCCGTCCCAGGCGTTGAACTCGCCCACCACCGACACGCGCCGGGCGTTGGGGGCCCAGACCGCGAAGCGCACGCCGGGCACGCCCTCGACCGTCATGGCCTGGGCGCCCAGGCAGCGGCCGAGCTCGTAGTGCGTGCCCTGCCCGATCAGATGAAGGTCGAGGTCGCCCAGGAGCAGGCCGAACGCGTAGGGGTCCTCGGTTTCCTGCACGGCCCCGGGCCAGCAGATGCGGAGCCGGTAGGGCCCGGCGGCCTGGACGGGGCCCGCGAACAGGCCCGCCCGGTGCACGCGCTCCAGCGTGCCGAGGCGGCTGCCGTCCTCGCGCGCCACCACGTCCACGCCCTCCGCCCCGGGCAGGAAGGCGCGCACGACCCGGCCGTCGGGGGTCGCGTGCGGCCCCAGGATCGCGAAGGGGTCTCCGTGCCGCCCCTCGGCCAGGGCCTGCATGGCGCCCGCGTCGAGCCCGGAGGCGTCCCGTCCAGCCATCACGCCCGTTCCTTTCCGCTTGCCAACTTGTCCGCCAGAGCGCCGAACCCGCGCAGCGGGATCTGCAGCCAGCCCGGCCGGTTGGCGACCTCGTAGTTGATCTCGTAGGCGGCTTTTTCCAGCAGCATCAGGTCGAGCAGCGGGCCGGAGCTCCGCGCCCCGGACGCGTCGTCGTAGCTCGCGGTGAAGACCTCCACGGCCTGCGTCCGGAACAGGTCCAGCATCGGGTCGCGATGCCCGGACGCTTCCCCCTGCCGGGCCGCGGCCGCTGCCGCGTAGTCGATCGAGCGGATCAGGCCCGCGACGTCGCGCAGCGGGCTGCCCTTGGCGCGGCGCTCGTCGAGGCTGCGGACGGGTTCGCCCTCGAAATCGATGATGAAGGCGTCGCCCTCCGAAACGAGCACCTGGCCCAGGTGGAAGTCGCCGTGGACGCGCGTCAGCGGCGTGCCGCGGCCGGCTTCGGCCAAGCGGTCCACGGCTGCCAGGATCGCGGCGCGCCTTGCCAGAACGGCGTCGGCCAGGGCGCGCGTATCGGGGTCGAGCCCGCCCTGCCCGGCCGCCAGCGCGGTCAGGGCCGTCTCGACCTGCCGGCCGACGCTTTCCCGCCAGCCTTCAACGGCCGCGTCGCCGGCTTGCTCGGGCCGAAAGTCCGGGTCGTCGGTGGGCCTGGCGAGCACGCGATGCAACTCGCCCAGGCGCCGCCCCAAGGTTTCGATGAAGGCGTTCACGGCCCGCAGCCCGTCGGGCGCCTCCGCGGCCCCGCCGAGCCGGTCCAGCACCCAGGTCCAGGCGTCGCCGTCGTTGGGGATGACGCCCTGGACGATCGCGAGCGTGTGCGGGGTGCCGTCGGGCCCCGTCCGCACGACCTCGCCCACGAGCGGCGCCGTGTTGCGGTAGGCGGCCGCGGTCAGGAAGCGCGTCATCTCGGCTTCGGGGTGGACGCCGGCCACCACGCGGCGGATCAGCTTGACCATCGCGAGGCGGCCCGCGAGGAGCGAGCTGTTGGACTGCTCGGCCGTGAGCCAGCGGATCGGCGCCCCGTCGATCCCGTCGAGGTCGGCGGCGCGCGCGGTGCCCCGGAAGCGGACCGTGCCGCCGTCGGGCAGCGCCATCTCGGCACCCGCCTTCAGCCCGCGCAGGACCGCGCGGGGCAGGTCCTCCGACGTGAACCCGTCGGTGAGCAGGCCCGACTGCCCTTCGCCGCGGACGTCGGCGAGGGCGAGCGTGCGGGCGAGCGGCTTCGCGTCGGAGGGAGGCCGAACGAGGTCGACCGGCAGCACGTAGCGGTCAGTCCGGCCGCCGGTCTCCACCGCGACCTCGGCGAGCAGCACGTGCGGCGCGGTGGGGAACGGCGCCGCGTAGGCGAAGCGCGCGCCCTCGATCCGCTCGTTCTTGGTCGCGAACCAGCGGCGGTGGAGGAGGTAGCCCGGCAGCAGGGCCGCCACGCGGGCGTCGGCGACGAGGTCGGCGAGGCTCCCGCCGTGGTCGAGCGTCGGCAGAACGGGGTCGGCCATCTCAGGCCCCCCCGGCGCCGATCCGCCACACGGAGAAGGGCAGCTCGCCCGGGTCCAGGCGAAGGCGCTGGACCTTGCCGGTCCAGGAGAACCGGTGGCCGCGCATCAGGTCCTCGACGCCCACCGTGCCGTGGTCGGGCAGGCCGAACTCCCAGAGCGGCAGCTCGGCGTCGGCCTCCTGCGCCGCGTGGGGGTCGAGGCTCACCGCGACCAGGACCACGTTGTCGCGCGAGGCCGTCGCCTTCTGGAAGAACAGGACGTTGTCGTTGTAGGCAGGCAGGAAGGTCAGCCCCAGGTGCGAGTGGAACGCCGGGTTGTCCTTGCGGATGCGGTTCAGCCGCGTGACCTCGGCCACGATGTTGCCGGGGCGGTCCCAGTCCCAGACGTAGAGCTGGTACTTCTCGCTGTCCGCATATTCCTTGCGCTTCTGGTCCGGGCGGCCCTCGCAGAGCTCGAAGCCGTTGTACATGCCCCACAGGCCCGACAGCGTGGTGGCGAGCGCGGCGCGGATCAGGAAGGCCGAGCGCGGCGCGTTCTGGAGGAAGTCCGGGTTGATGTCGTGCGTGTTGACGAAGAAGTGCGGACGGAAGAAGTCCTTCGGCGGCTGCGTGGTGAGCTCGGTCAGGTAGTCGGTCAGCTCGCGCTTGGTGTTGCGCCAGGTGAAGTAGGTGTAGGACTGCGAGAAGCCCACCTTGGCCAGCCGGTACATCACCTTGGGCCGGGTGAAGGCTTCCGACAGGAACACGACGTCGGGGTGCTCGCGCCGCACCTCGGCGATGACCCACTCCCAGAACGGGAAGGGCTTGGTGTGCGGGTTGTCGACGCGGAACAGTTTCACGCCGTGCGACACCCAGAGCAGGATCGTGTCGCGCAGCGTGGTCCACAGCGAGGGCTTGGCACCCTCGGCGTAGAAGTCGACGTTGACGATGTCCTCGTACTTCTTGGGCGGATTCTCGGCGTAGCGGATGGTGCCGTCGGGGCGCCAGGTGAACCAGTCCGGGTGCTCGGTCAGCCAGGGGTGGTCGGGCGAGGCCTGGATCGCGAGGTCCAGCGCCAGCTCCAGGCCGTGCTCGCCCGCCGCCTCCACCAGCCGGTCGAAATCGTCGAACGTGCCGAGCTCGGGGTGGATGGCGTCGTGGCCGCCCTCGGCCGAGCCGATCGCGTAGGGGCTGCCGGGGTCGTCGGGGCCGGTGGTCAGGCTGTTGTTGCGCCCCTTGCGGTTCTTGCGGCCGATCGGGTGGATCGGCGGGAAGTACAGGACGTCGAAGCCCATGGCGCGCACGGCCGGCAGCCGCGCGATGACGTCGTCGAAGGTGCCGTGGCGGTGGGCGTCGCCGCTCTGCGAGCGCGGGAACAACTGGTACCAGCTCGCGAAGCCCGCGGCCGAGCGCTCGGCGTCGATGGGCAGGGGGTCGTGGCGCAGGCGGAACGGCCGCGGATCGGCCATGGCCATGACTTCGGCGGTCTCGGGCGCGGTCAGGATCGCGAGCCGCCCGGCGTCGTCGGCCAAGGCCAGCCGGTCCGCGATGGGCTTCAGGCGCACGGCAGCCTCGCCCGTGGCGCCCTTCAGCACGTGGGCGACCAGCCGGCGGCCCTCCTCCAACTCAAGGGTCAGCACGAGGCCCGCCTCGTGCTTCTTGCCGATCTCGTAGAGCAGGATGGCGAACTCGTCGCGCCACGCTTCCACGGTGAACTCGTGGCGGCCCAGGCGGTCGAGGGGCAGGTCGGCGGTCCAGCGGTCGTTGCCGAGCGGGCGCATGCGACGCTCGCGCCACCCCTCCTCGTCCGCGGCGCGCCAGAGCAGCGCCACCGCGATGGCGTCGTGCCCCTCGCCGAAGGCGTCGGCCTCGACGCGCACCACCTCGCCCAGGGTCCGCTTGACGGGGTAGCGGCCCCCGTCCACGGCGGGCGTCACGGCCTCGATGGCGAGCCGCGGCGCCGCCACGGCGGCCTCGGGCGCGAGGCCGACGGGGTCGGGCGGGAGCAGGATGGGCCGGGCGGGGCTGCCTTCGAGCACGCGCACCTCGCCGGGCCGCAGCGTCACGGAGGCTTCGGCCCCAAAGTTCGGGCCGGAACCCACCGTGTCGCGGAAGGGCAGGAACCGCCCCGCCTCCACCGACAGCGAGGCGGCCGCGAGCGTCGCGGCCCGATCGAGGGCCGGGTTGACCAGCACGAGCCGGGCCGCGCCCGCCTGGCGCACGTCGCCCGCGTCGGCGCGCAGCACGGCCGTGGCGGAGGCGCCATCGGAGCCGATCACCCGCATCCCGGTCCGGGCGAAGCGGTCGCCCTCGCGCGCGACGAAGGCGTTGGCGGCGCGGACGGCCTCGGCCAGGTCGAAGCGCGGGCGGGCGCGCAGGGCCGCGTAGGGTTCTCGCGGGCTGCCGACCGGCAGCACGGGCTCGCGCGCCCCGAACTCGAAGCCCATGGGCACCATCAGCCCGTCGCCGAGCGTCGCCGCCACCCACAGCGCGCGCTCGGCGCGGTTGCGGACCAGGTCGTCGCTTTCGAGCGCCTGGGCCAGCCGCGGCCCGAACGGCTCCTCGGGGAACCCGACCACGGGGCCGAGCGCGCAGAGCCGCCCGTAGTCCTCCGCGGGCCAGGCGGCGCGGCAATCCCACCAGCACACCGACGAGAACGCCGCGTCGAAGGCACCGGCGGGCAGCCTCGCGACGCGGTCGGCCGTCACGCCCGGCGCCCACAGGAGGAAGCGGCAGCCGGGCGAGGCCTTGCGGGCCGCGGCGGCGAGGTCAGTCCACACCGCGGCGGGGACGCGGTCGGGGTCGAGGCAGCGGAAGCCGCCCACGCCGGCATCGGCCAGCTTGGCCGCGTAGGCCGCGAAGGCGTCGGTGGCGCGGCGGCCCCGCGCGGGATCGTCGAACGGCACGGGGACGCCGTTCCTGTCGCCGGGCGCCACCCGGGGGTCGCGGGCGGTCGGGCCCTGGTCCCCGACGCCGAGGCCGCGCGCGAGCGGCCCGCCCGCGAACAGCCGGTCCACGACCAGGTCGGCCATCAGGGCGAGGCCGCGCGCCCGGCACGCCTTGGCAAGCGCCGCCACCGCGGCCTCGACGGCGCCCGCCGACGGCAGGGCCGGGTGGGACCGGCCGAGGTCGCAGGGCAGCAGGAGGTTGCCGGCCGGGCCGGGATCGCCGGGGGGCGAGATCAGCACGGTGTCGAAGCCCATCCCCGCGCAGGCGTCCAGGATCGTCGGCCAGGCCTCGGCCGGGCCCACCATCGACAGCGGCACGTGATAAAGGCGCGGCGCGGCCGCGCGCTGGCCGAGCCCGGCGCCGGGAAGCGGCGTGGACGGTTCGAACCTGCGAGGCGGGGTCGCTTCAACCATCGATGACCTTTCCGGTGGCTCCGAAGGGCGGCGCCGTCCGCCCCGCCTGTGAACAGACGGTCGGGGGCTTTGTTCCAACCCCGGTCAACCGACGAACCGCGCGAGCCCGGCCCCGCTCAGACCGGCATGGTCCGGGCGGCCACGACCCGCAGGGACTGGCCCTCGTAGGGTTCGAGCTTGACGGTCAGCTCGCGGGCCTCGGTGACGTCGTCCATGACGGATTCGTGGATCATGTCCACCACGGGACCCGGGGCGATGTCGGGAAGGCTGATCGTTTCCGTGATCGGCGTCGCGCCGAAGTTGAGGGCCGTGATCTGCGTCCCGCGGCCGTCGGGAAGGTCGTGGATCATCACCAGGAGGCCGGGCGCGACCGTGTCGGGAACCGCGATCTGGTGGCTGCCGGCGATGTTGTAGTCCTTGCGCACGGCGAGCAGGTGCTTGAGCTGGGACGCGAAGGAGTCCGGCCGCTCCAGCTGCTCGGCCAGCGAGCCGTACAGCATCCGGCCGCGCGGCATGCCCTCGGCGGAGACGGCGGCGCCCGGGTTCACGTCCATGAGGTCGTAGGCGGCGCGCTCGATCCAGCGCGTGTCCCCGTCCGCCATCAGCGCCTCGACGGCGGCGGCCGGCAGCGGCAGCGCGCCCACGACGTCCCAGCCCGACAGGGCGAAGACGCCGGGCTGGAAGGCGTTGTACATGGCGAGCAGGAGGTGGATCTTCTGGATCAGGGCCTTCTGCTCGTCGGTGATGGCGTCGAGGTCGCTGATCCCCAGCGCCGCGGTGATCACGCTGGCCGTCGTGCAGGCGACGCCGTTGGTCACGAAACGCAGGTTGTAGGGCGCGTGGGAGCCCGCGAGCTTCTCGTACATCGTGTCGCGCAGGTGGGTGCGCAGCGTCCGGCCCTGCCAGGTCTGGCCCTGGAAGGTGTAGATGTCGTTGGCGTGCAGGGTCCAGAAGTGGACCAGCTCCAGCGTCAGCTCGTCGTGGTTCTGCAGCGCGTGGATCAGGCTCGCGGGGTCGATGCCGAACTCGCGCATCGTCCTCATCATCAGCCGGAGGAACTCGGTGTCGCCCGTCAGCAGCGCGTGGTGGTAGGCGGGCCGGGTGATGAAGTCGTAGGAGAGGTCGGCGCCGCCGTGGTTCATCGCGGCGATGTCGTCCACCGTGAGGTTCAGCTCCTGGAAGGAGAAGCCGCCCGCCTTGCGGATGGCGCCGGCGAGCAGGCTGTTGCCCACCAGCGACAGCGGGTGGCTCTCCGACCAGGCCGCGAGGCCGCCCGTCCTGATCTCCACGCCCAGGAAGCCGTTGGCGTCGAGCCGGAGGCCGCGGGCGCCCAGCACGTCGATGGCGTGCAGGGCGTCGCCGATGATCATCTGCTGCGCCGAGAAGGTCGGGTCGAGCCAGTTGAGCGAGGGCTGCCCGGCCTTGAAGTAGTGCAGGTAGACCCAGCGCCGCACGCTGCCGTCGACGCCCGTGACCGGGCCCGAGGCGCTCCAGTCGGTTTCCTTGACGCCCGGCTCGAAGAAGATCACGCGCTGGAGCTGGCCAACGATGTAGCCCTTCTTGGCGAGCGTATCGACGGTCGCGGGCGGCAGGTTGACGGCGTCCTGGCCCGCGGGAACGTCGGGCAGCAGGCCCCAGTCCGCCTCGCGGATCTCCACCATGTGGTAGATGCCGGGGTAGTCCTCGTAGGCCATCTCGGCCAGGCGGAAGTCGGCGCCCTTGCCGGAATGGGCGGGCACCACGTCGTCGATCACGATGGCGTTGTGGGCGGCCGCCATGCGGCTCAGCGCCACGAACTCCTCCTTGGTGCCGAACTTGCCGTCGATGTCGAGCCCGATCCGGTCGAAGTTGCCGTCGACGCTGGGCGTGTACTCGCGCCCCACGATGCCGCCGGCGCGCTTGGTGGGCCCGGTGTGGATGCCCTGGACGCCCATGGAGGCGAGCGCGTGCCACAGCTGGGCGTTGCCCAGCGTCGCCAGCACGGAGCTGCCGCCCGCCGTGACGATGGAGGGCGGGTAGGCGGTGAACCAGACGGACGCGATGGCGGTCGCGGCGCGCGGCCGCGACTCCGCGTAGGGGCGCTGCCAGAGCCGGCTCTGGCCCGCGTATTTGCGCGCGCTCAGCTTGGCGTTGCGCAGCATCGACTGGTCGAGAAGCCAGGTCACGTAGTCGTTGTCGGGCGCCGTCATCCGTTGCTCTCGTTGCTTCGTGGTGAACCGCCCCGGCGGTCGCGAGCGGGGTCTTGGGCCGCCTTCCAAAGCGACCGGGGACGATCCGTCAAGACCCGGCGCGCCGCGTCCCGGCCCGGGGCCCGCGCCGAAGCCCGGCCGCCTCCGGCCCAGCGCGGGAGCGCGAGGTTCTAGCCCACCACCATTGCATCAGGCTGACCTCGATGCCGCGGCGGATGACTGACCGGCGGGCTGCGTCGCCGGGACGCGCGGGAGGGTCAGGGCGCCGGAAGGCGAGGCGACAGGGGCGCCGCCTCAGGCGAGGCCCTATTCCTCGGGCTCGGTCGTGAACTGGAGCGGGAACCCCTTGGAGCGCGCCATGTCGGTCGCGCGCGTGGCCTTGGTTTCGGCCACGTCGCGCGCGAACACCGCCACCAGGCACACGCCCCGCCGGTGGGCGGTGATCATGACGCGCATGGCCTGGTCCTCGTTCAGCCGGAACTCGGCCTTGAGCACGACAACCACGAACTCGCGGGGCGTGTAGTCGTCGTTGACGAGGAGGACCTTGTAGAGGCGGGGCCGCTCCACCTTGGGCTTGACGGCGGTGCGGGGCCTGGTGGTTGTCGTGTCGCTCATCGGACGCGTGACGTTCAAGAACTATGGCGGGCCTGCCGCGACAAACTTCGCAGCCTGCCGAAGGTTGCACGGCGCCCTCCCGCCTCACCACCCCGCGCTGCCGGGGCCGCCCTTGAACGGCCCCTTGAGGTCGCGGGTGACCCAGCCGCCGTAGAAGCCGCCCGGCTGGGGCGACACCTGCTCGTCGCCCACGAAGCAGGCGTCCATCGCGCCCGCGTAGACCGCGAGGTGGCCGCGCAGGACGGCAAAGGCGGGCTCGGGCTCCGGATAGCTCCAGGCGGCCCCGACGGCGGCGCGGGTGCCCACGCGGATCGTCCAGTAGCGCGCCTCGCCCTTCCACTCGCAGGTGCTGCGGCCGGGCGCGGGCTCCAGCGCGCAGCCCGCGAAGGCCGCGCGGGGCAGGTAGTAGACGGGCGGGTGCGAGGTTTCCAGCACCCGCCACCCGGCGCGCGTCGCCGCGATGCCGACGCCCGCGAAGGTGATGCGCAGCTCGCGCGCGACCGGCTCGACGGCGGGCGGGCGCGGGTAGGTCCAAACGTCTTCCATGGCGGGCCGTCCCGTTCGGACCCGCTTGTGCCGCGGGCGGGCGGAAAAGCCGAGGGGCGTTTTGTCGCCCGGGCCGGCGCGCGCCGGAGGAGCCGTCCGCCCCGCGGAAGCGGAGGGGGCGGGCCCTCACCCATTGATCGGACGACCCGCGGCTGTAAGCTCGGCCGCGGCCCGCGACCTCGCGCGGGACCACGGAACGGCGATCCATGACGAGCCCGGCTTCAGCGGCCCCCTTCATCGCCATGCGCGGGGCCGGCTACTACAGCGACAACACGGTGGGCGCCAAGGCGGTGATCGACGCCGCCGGCGACCTGGCGCTTGACGCGCTGGCCGCGATGGACCTCGACCGGATGCCCGTCTTCGCGATGGCCGATTTCGGGGCCGCGGACGGGGGCACGTCGCTCGACCTCGTCAAGCGCATCGTCGCGGCGGTGCGGGCCCGCCACCCCGGCAAGCCGGTCTCGATCACCTACACGGACCTGCCGCACAACGACTTCTCGGTTCTGTTCCGCCGCCTGCACGGGCTGCTGGGCCCGGGCGACGACGCGCCGCTCGGGCGGCTGGACGACCTCTTCACCTTCGCGAGCGGCACCAGCTTCCACCGCCAGATCCTGCCGGACGAGACCCTGTCCCTGGGCTTCTCGGCGACCGCCATGCACTGGCTGAGCACGCGTCCCGGCGCCATCGCCGACCACGTCCACGCGGTCGGCGCGAGCGCGGCCGAGCAGGAGCCGTTCCGCCGGCAGGCCGCGGCCGACTGGACCGCCATCCTGCTCGCGCGGGCGCGGGAGCTGGTGCCCGGCGGCAAGCTGGTGCTCGCCAACTTCTGCCGCGACGGGGACGGGCGCCACCTCGGCAGCACCGGCGGGATCGACATGTTCGACACCTTCGCCAGGCATTGGCGCGCCCTCAGGAACGACGGGGCGATCACGGACGGGGAGTACCGGGCCGGGACGCTCCAGCAGTTCTACCGGACGGTAGCCGAGTTCAGGGCCCCGTTCGACGATCCCGCCTCGCCGGTGCGGCGCGCCGGGCTCCGCCTCGACCACGTCTCGACGCGCGTGACGGGCTGCCCCTACGCGGCCGACTTCCGCCGGCACGGGGACGCGGCGGCCTTCGCCAAAGCCTACATCCCGACCCTGCGGTCCTGGACCGAGAGCACCTTCCTGGGCGCCCTCGACCCCGCGCGCAATCCGGCGGAGCGGCAGGCCGTCGTGAACCGCTTCTACGCGGCCTACGAGGCGGAGGTGGCGGAGGGCCCCGAGGGCCACGGGATGGACTACGTCCACTGCTTCCTGACGGTCAGCAAAGCCGCCGACGGGCGGGGCTGACCGGCTCGCCGCGATGCCCCTGGCCCTCACCGAACCCGCGATCGAAGCAGTCGCCCGGCGCGCGCTGGAGGCGAGCGGCGCCGCGCCCGCCAACGCGCGGCCCGTCGCGGAGGCCACCGCGGCGGCGGAGTTCTGCGGGATGCCATCGCACGGCCTGCTCTACGTGCCGATCTATTGCGAGCACCTGCGCGTCGGCAAGGTGGACGGGCGCGCCCAGCCCCGCGTGGACCGGCCCAAGCCCGCGCTGCTCGCGGCGGACGCGGGGAGCGGCTTCGCGCACCCGGCCATCGCGGCGGGGTTCGAGCGGCTGGTCCCGCTGGCGCGCGAGATGGGGATCGCGGCGCTCGCGGTGCGCAACTCCTACAACTGCGGCCTCCTCGGCTTCCACGCCGACGCCCTGGCGGCGGCGGGCCTGCTCGGCCTGGGCTTCACCAACGCGCCCGCCTCGATCGCGCCCGCGGGCGGCACCCGCGCCGTGGTGGGCACCAACCCCTTCGCGATCGCGGTGCCGGACGGGCGCGGCGGCGTCGCGCTGTCGATCGACCAGAGCGCCAGCGTGGTGGCCAAGAGCGAGGTGCTGAAGCGCGCGCGGGCCGGCGAGCCCATCCCCGAGACTTGGGCGTTCGGCCCCGACGGGAAACCCACCACCGACGCGGCCGCGGCGCTCGCGGGCACGATGGCGCCGGCCGGCGGCCACAAGGGCGTGGGCCTGGGCCTGCTGGTGGAACTGCTCGCCGCGGCGGCGGCGGGGGCCACGCTCGGCCTCGACGCGAGTCCCTTCTCGGGGCCGGCCGGCGGGCCGCCCCGGACCGGCCAGTTCTTCATCGCGATCGACGCGGGGTCGAGTTCCGGCGGCGCCTTCGCGGCGCAGATCGACCGGCTCTGCCGGGCGTTCGCGGAGCAGCCGGGCGCGCGGCTGCCGGGCGCGAGAAAGGCGGAGTTCAGACGGGCGGCGCGGGAACGCGGAACGGTGGAGGTGGACGAGGGCCTGCACGACCGGGTCGTCCAGCTCGGGCAGGCCGCAGGTCGGGGCTAGTCGGCGTCGACCCGCCCGCCCCCCGCTCCGGCCCGGGATCGCGCCGACGCGGGAACGGTGGTGCGCGCCGCGTAGGCTTCGAGCGCGTGCCACGTGTTGACCGGCACCGCGCTGCGCCGGGCCGTCGCGGGCAGGTCGTGGAGAAGCGGAGGCGCCGGAGAGCGCGCCGTGACCGTGACCGGCCGCGGCGCGAGCAGGTCCCCGACCGGCTCGGCCGTGCTGACCCCGCCATCGGCCCGGAGCCGGGCGAGACCTGTGTCCAAGGCCAGGTCCAGGCCGAGGTCGCGCCCGTGGAGCGCGGCGGACAGGACGGCCGCGACCCAGACCGGCTCGCAGCCGTCCAGGCGCCACGTGTCGCCCGGACCCGCGCCGGGCAGGAGGTCGGCAACGTGAAAAACGGGCCGGAGGTGGGCGGCGGCCGCGTCGGCGTCGAGCAGCCGGAGCAGCGGCGTGCTCCAGTCGAACCCGCGCTCCGCCATCCAGCGGGCGGCGCGGGCCACGTCCTCGGCCACGCCCCAGCCCGCCCCCGCCCCGCGCGCGGCCTTGGCGCTCACCGCCTCGACCTCGTTCAGCGACATCGTCCGGGTGGGCCCGGTCAGCACGGGGCGGGGGTCAGGTCGTCGGGGAACGGCTCGCCGCGGAACAGGCTGATGCGCAGCCAGCGGTCCGAGCGCGGGTCGAAGCGCGTCGCGCCGAAGAAGGCGAGCTTGCAGCGCAGGAGGTCGATCGGCCGCATCGCGGCGTCGATCAGGTTGCCGCGGATCTCCGCGTAGGGGTGGCGCGCCGCCACCTGCACGCGGCGCACGACGTGGCGCTGGTCGGGATGGTTCTGGAGGAAGGCCGCCACGGACGTGCGGCCCGGCACGTCGCCCAGGGCGCGGTGCAGCCGGGCCACGTCGCGCGCGAAGGCGAGCGGCTGCTCGCGCTCCGCCCCGTCCTCGTCCCAGCGCTCGCCCAGGCGCGGCTCCAGCTTCTCGGCCGACACGTACCAGAAGCGGGCCTGGGCGTCGGGCCGATCGTAGTCGGTGTCGAGCGCCCAGCGGTGGCTCCGCTCGATGGCGCCGCGCAGGGCCGCGCAGTTCCCGGTGCCGTCGATCGCCACGCCCGCGCGCTCGTCGGCGCTCATCGCGTCGGCGAGGTCGTCCACCAGGGGCCCGTGCGGCTCGATCAGCAGCCCCACGGCGTATTCCTGCGCCTCGGCCGCGAGGTGGGCCTCGATCCAGTCGAACAGCGCGGCCCAGGACCGGTCGCGGGCGGGACGGTTGTCCACGTGGGCCGCGAGCGCGTCGAGGTCGTCCCGGAGGCCCGCGACCCGCGCGGCTTGCGTCTCGTCCCCCGTCCGCCACCCGGCGAGGTCGGCGCGGGCGGCGTCGAGCAGGCGGGTGAAGGCGGTCCAGGCGCCGGGGTCGACCGCGGGCAGCGCGAGCACGCGCGCGAGCGCGGTTTCCCGCGCCGTGATCCAGCGGTCGAGGAGCAGCGGGTGGCGCACCAGGAAGGGCGCCATGCCGAGCCCGGTGGAGTTGCCGACCCCCAGGCGGCGGCGCAGGGCGGGCGCGAGCCGCACGGTCCCGGGGGAGCGGGCCGCGGCGCAATGGTCGGCGAGGTCCACCGTGAAGGCGCGGATCAGCCACACGGTCAGCATCTCGGCCCGGAACGGCCCGGCGAACTCCGGCCGCTCGGCCAGCAGGTCGCGGTCCGCGATGCCGAACTTGCCGTTGCCGTAGACGGCCGTGGTCCGCATCAGGTAGCCCACCGCGTCGAGGGCCTCCGCCTCGGGCTGGCGGCCCGCGGCCAGGTCGGCCACCACGGCGTCGAACAGGCGCACGCTGCGGTTGGCGCGCGACAGGATCAGCTCGGTCTCGGTGAAGCGGCCGGCCTCCTGCAGGGGCACAACCGCGGCCAGCCGCTCCAGCGCCGCCCCGTCCGGCACGCCGTCGTAGAGCACGTAGCTCGTGTCCCAGGCGTCCGCGATCACCCGGTCGGTGCGCTGCTCGGGCGCGAGGTCGCGCGAGAAGGACACCAGGCTGTAGGTGCGGCGGGGCGTGTCGACCCGGTAGACCGCGTGGCCGAAGCCGTCGGGGCCGATCGCCCACACGGGACACGTCACGCGCCAGCCCTCGGCCCGCACCCGGCGCAGCATGGCGCGGGCGAAGCTCAGCCGGGTCGCGTGGGTGGCGCCCAGGCGGTCGAGCCGCATCACCCTGTCCGGCGCCCGGAGGGCCGTGGCGGGGATGTCGCGGTCGAGAACGGCGGTGGTCATGGAGGTCACCCGTGCGACGGCTCGAAAGCGGCGGTCATGAAGCGGTGCCAGTTGCCCCCGAGGACGCCCGCGACCTCCGCGCTGCCGAACCCCGCCGCGCGCAAGCCGTCCGCCAACCCGGGGAAGTCGCGGTTGTCGCGGAACCAGGCGGGCTGGGCCGGGAAGGCGACGGGCGCGGGGTCGGGCCGCCTCCAGCGTCCCTCGCGCATCCAGCGCACCACGCCGTCGGGCTGGTCCTGGCACAGGTCGGAGCCGATGCCGAGGTTTTCAGCGCCCACGACCTCGGCGGTCTCGGCGGCCATGGCGCAGAAGGCGGCGAGCGTCGTGTCCGAGCCGTCACGGAGGTGGTGGGGGTAGAGCGACAGGCCCAGCATCCCCCCGGTCCGGGCGAGGGCGTCGAGCACCGCGCGCGACGCGTTGCGGCCGGTCGGGCGCCACCACGCCGGGTTGGCGTGGGTGACGGCCACGGGACGGTCGGAGGCCGCGATGGCGTCGAGCGCGGTGCGCTCGCCCGCGTGCGACAGGTCCACGGCCAAGCCGAGCCGGTTCATCTCGGCCACCACGGCGCGGCCCATGCGCGTGAGCCCGCCGTCGTGCGGCTCCTGCCAGCCGGAGCCCAGCAGCGACTGGTTGTTGTAGGTGAGCTGGAGGAAGCGCACGCCCAGCGCGTGGAGGATCTCAACGAGGCCGAGGTCGTCTTCGAGCGGCAGCGGGTTCTGCAGCCCGAAGACGATGGCCGTGCGCCCGGTGGCGATCGCCCGGTCGACGTCGGCCCCCGTCCGCCCGGGCAGGATCAGGTCGGCGTGCTCGCGGAAGCGGGCGTTCCAGTCGACGAGGTGCTCGACGGTTTTGCGGAAGGTCTCGTGGTAGGCGACCGTCGCGTGGACGGCCGACATGCGCGCCTCGCGCATCTGCTCGAAGACGAGGCGCGACCATTGGCAGAACTGGAGCCCGTCGATGAGCGGGGCCGGGGCGCTCACGCGTCCGCCCCGGCCTGGACGTAGGACGTCTTCACTTGGGTGTAGAACTCCGCCGCGGACCGACCCTGCTCGCGCGGCCCGTAGCTCGACCCGCGCGTGCCGCCGAACGGCACGTGGTAGTCGGTGCCGGCGGTGGGCAGGTTGACCATCACGCAGCCCGACCGCGACGCGCGCCGGAATTTCGTGGCGCGGGCCAGCGAGCGCGTCGCGATGCCCGCGGTCAGCCCGAAGCGCGTGTCGTTGGCGAGGGCGATGGCCTCGTCGAGGTCGGCCGCCTTCAGGACGCAGGCGATGGGCGCGAACATCTCCTCCTGGTTGACGCGCATGGCGCTGCGCGTGTCGGTGAAGACCGTAGGCTCCATGAAGTGGCCCGTCGTGCCGCGCTCCAGCGTGCCGCCGCCGCAGGCGAGCCGGCAGCCCTCCGCCTTGGCGAGCGCCACGTAGCGCAGGTTGGAGGCGAGCTGGGCCTCGCTCGCCACGGGGCCCATCTGGACCCCCTCCTCCAGCGCGTGCCCGACCCTGAGCGCGCGGGCGCGGGCCACCAGGCGCTCGACGAAACCGTCGTGCACGGGCGCGTGGACGATGATGCGGGAGGAGGCCGTGCACTTCTGCCCCGTGCCGCCGAAGGCGCCGTTGACCGCGAGGTCGGCCGCGCGGTCGAGGTCGGCGTCGTCCATCACGACGAGCGGGTTCTTGGAGCCCATTTCGAGCTGCAGCTTCACCAGGCGGGGGGCGGCCGCGGCCGCCACCGTGCGGCCCACCTCGTTCGACCCCGTGAAGCTGATCCCCTGCACGTCGGCCTCGGCCGCGAGCGCGTGGCCGAGGCTGCCGCCCGGGCCCATGACGAGGTTGAACAGCCCGCGCGGGATGGCCTGCCGGCCGATGATCTCGCTCAGCGCCCAGGCGCTCGCGGGCGTGAGGTTGGCGGGCTTCCACACCACCGCGTTGCCGAAGGCGAGCGCGGGCGCGATCTTCCAGGCGGCGGTCGCCATGGGGAAGTTCCAGGGCGAGATGACGCCCACCACGCCGAGCGGCTCGCGCGACACCGTGACCTCGACGCCGGCGCGGACCGAATCCGCGAAGTCGCCCGGCACCCGCAGGACCTCGGCCGCGAAGAAGGTGAAGAACTGCCCGGACCGGTGGACCTCGCCGACCCCCTCGGGAAGCGTCTTGCCTTCCTCGCGCGACAGGAGGCGGCCGAGCTCGGGCGACCGCTCCATCAGCTCGCGGCCGACCGCGTCCAGCACGGCCGCGCGCGCCTCCAGCCCCGCCGACGCCCAGGCCGGCTGGGCGTCGCGCGCGGCCGCCACCGCGTCGTGCAGTTGCGCCGTGCTCGCCTGGGCGTAGCGGCCGATCAGGTCGTTCGTGTCGGACGGGCTGCGGTTCTCCACGGAGCCGTCGCCCGCGACCCACTCGCCGCCGATCAGGTTCAGGTTGTCCGTCATCGCTCGTGTCCGCTCGGCTCCTCGCCGACGCCTTCGGGGTGGCGTCGCAGGATATCGACCCTCGTCCGCCGTTTGCAAACGGGACGGCGGCGGACGAGACCGCGCGGGGGTCAGACCGCGCGCGTGAGGCCGCCGTGGAGGCGGGTGTTCTGCCCCGTGCTGCGGCCCGCGTCCTCGGGCGCGAGAACCACGGTCGTGGCCGCGACCTCCTCGGCGCGGCCGTCGCCCCCCATGGGCGAAGGCCTTGGCGTTAGGCCGCGAGCCCCGCCCGGAACACGGCCGAGGCCCGAAGCACCGCGCCCGGCTCGAAGGCCCGGGCCGCGGGCACGTCGACGATGGCCCCGCCCTTCCGCGCCCGCATGACCGGCGCGACCGGCCGCGCGGGCCGGACGACGGTCATCGGGGGCACGTCGAGCCCCGCGCGGTGGTCGTTGGCCTCGGGCGCGCCCGTCAGCGGGCTCCACCGTCGGCCAGAACGGGCTCGCGCACGGCCGACGCCTGCGGGCGCGGCAGGCGAAAGCCGGTTCCGGCCCGGACCCAGCCGAGCGCCGGGGCCACGTCGGACGCGACGAGCTCGATCGACCGCAGGATATGCTCGTGCGGCGGGTCCACCGAGTGGACCTGGAAGGCGAGGTCGGTGACGCGGGCGAGGGCCGCGTCGGCACGGAGCGAGGCCACCACGTCGTCCGGCGTGCCGACGTGGACGTCGTAGGTCGCGATGAGGTCGTCCAGACCGTCGCTCGGGGGCGCGAGACCGGCGGCCCTGGCGCGCTTGAGCGCGCGGCGCAGCCCGAGGCCGGCCAGCCGCCGCGCGTCGTCCCGCCGCTCGGCCACGAACACGCTGCGGGAGCCCACGATGCGCGGCGCGCGGCCGGGGGGAAGCGCGCGGAGGTAGGCGTCGATGATCGGCCCCTGGATGGCCGCGAGGCTTGAGCGCGGGTCGTCCTTCGGGCGGGGCTGCGTGCGCGACAGCAGGAGCCCGTCCCCCGCCTCGCCCGCGCGGCGCCCGCCCTCGACGGAGAACGTCGCCTGCCACACGCGCGCCCCGAGGCCTGGGGCGCCCGGGTAGAGGTGGTTGTCGGTCCCCGCGACCCGGCCTCCGGACCAGGCCTCGCGCAGCGCCGCGAGGTGGCGCGCGAAAACCGCCCCGCGCTCGGCGCTCTCGACCCCGAAGGCCGCGAAGCTCGACGGCGTGCCGCCGGAGCCCACGCCCACCTCCAGCCGGCCGCCCGACAGGTGGTCCAGCACGGCGGTATCCTCCGCGACCCGGACGGGCGCCTCCATGGGCAGCGTGATGATGCCGGTGCCGAGCCGGATGCGGGTCGTGCGGGCCGCGACAAAGGCCAGGAACACGAGCGGGGCCGGCAAGCCGCCCTCGTCGCCGTCGAAATGGTGCTGCGCGACCCAGGCGGCGTCGAAACCGTGCCGCTCGGCGTGGGCGACCTGCTCGGCGCCCAGCCGGTAGCGTTCGGCGGGGGCCACGTCGTCGAGCAGCCGCGTGAAGAAGCCGAGGCGCTTGGGGTGTGCGGGGTTCGTCATCGGGGCTGCCTCACGACGTCATGGCCGTTCCGGGACGCGGCGCACCGTCCCCGCCGAGATACGCTTGCCGAATGCGCGGGTCGCGCAACAAGGTCCGGGCCGGGCCGTCCAGGGCGATGCGGCCGGCCTGCAGCACGTAGGCGCGGTGGGCGACGGACAGCGCCAGGCTCGCGTTCTGCTCCACCATGAACACCGCCGTGCCCTGCCGGTTGATGGCGGCGATCAGCTCCAGCACGCGGTCGACGAACAGCGGCGACAGGCCCATGGTGGGCTCGTCCATGCAGATCAAGCGGGGCCGGCCCATCAGGGCGCGCGCCATGGCGACCATCTGCTGCTCGCCGCCCGACAGCGTGCCGGCGCGCTGGGCCAAGCGCTCGCCGACCCGGGGGAACAGGTCCAGCACGCGGGCGAGGTCGGCCGCGACGCCCGCGCGGTCGGCGCGCAGGTAGGCGCCCATCAGCAGGTTCTCGCGCACCGTCATGTCGGGGAACAGGCGCCGGGCCTCGGGCACCGAGCCGATGCCGCGGCGGATGATGGCCGAGGTCGGCAGGCCGGTGATCGGCTCGCCGTCGAAGGCGACGGCGCCGGCGCGCGGGCGCACCAGGCCGAGGATGACCTTCATCGCGGTGGACTTGCCGCTCGCGTTGCCGCCCAGCAGGCAGACGATCTCGCCGCGGCCCACCGCGAGCCCGAGCCCGAAATGCACCTGCACGGGCCCGTAGAAGGTGTCGATCCCGTCGAGGCGCAAGAGCCCGTCCACCTCAGGCGACCGTGTCGAGCAGGGTCTCGGCCTCGGCGGCGCCGAGCCTGCCGTGGCCGAGGTAGGCCTCAATGACCTTCGGGTCGCGCCGGACGTCGGCGGGCAGGCCCTCGGCGATCAGGGCGCCGTCGTCCATCACGCAGAGGCGGTCCGACAGCGCCATGACCATGTCGAGCTTGTGCTCGATCAGCAGGATGGGGAGGCCGCGCGCCTTCAGGCCGGCGATCAGCGCGCCCATCTCGGCCGTCTCGGTCTCGTTCATGCCGGCCGTGGGCTCGTCGAGCAGCAGCAGGCGGGGCCGCAGCGCGAGCGCGCGGGCGATCTCCACCCGCCGCCGGTTGGCGTAGGACAGGCCGTAGGCGGGTTGCGCGAGCCGCGGCAGCAGGCGGTCGCCGAACCCGGCCAGGATGTCGCGCACCTCGGCCCGGAGCGCCCGCTCCTCGGCCGCGACGGCGGGCGGGCGCAGGAGCGCCAGCAGCAGCTCCAGCACCGGGCCCAGCACCGGCACGGGGGGGCGCACGGCCCTGAGCCGCGCGTGCGCGCCGATCAGCACGTTGTCCTCGACCGACAGGTTGCCGAACACGCGCCCGTTCTGGAACGTGCGGGCGAGCCCGAGCGCCGCGAGCCGCTCGGGCGGCAGCCCCGCGACCGGGCGCCCCTCGAAGCTGACCGTGCCGGCGTCCGGCCGGTCGTGGCCGCTCAGCAGGTTGAACAGCGTGGTCTTGCCGGCGCCGTTCGGACCGATGACGCCGACGAGTTCGCCGGGACCCACGCGCAGGTCCAGGCCGGCCACCGCGGTGACGCCGCCGAACCGCTTGGTGAGCCCGCGGACGGTGAGGAGGTCGGCCACGCTCACACGATCCCCATGAGGCCCTGCGGGCGGAAGCGGATCAGCAGCAGCAGCGCCACGCCGTAGATCAGCACCCGGTACTCGGCCGTGACGCGGAACAGTTCCGGCAGGCCCACCAGCGCCACCGCGCCCACCACCGCGCCGAGCACGTTGCCCATCCCCCCCAGGATCACCATGGCGAGCGCCAGCAGCGAGAGCTGCGCGTCGAAGGTCTCGAAGTTGATGTAGGAATAAAGGTGCGCCGTGATGGCGCCGCTGATCCCCGCCCCGAAGCCGCCGAACGCGAAGGCGAGGCCCTTGTAGCGGTTGAGGCTGATCCCGTAGGCGCGCGCCGCCACGTCGTCGTCGCGGATGGCCCGGAGCGTGCGCCCGAGGTGCGAGCCGAGCAGCCGGGTCTGCAGCAGCGCCAGCCCGACGGTGACGGCCAGCGTCAGCCAGTACACGGCGCGCGGCGCGTACAGGTCGACCCCGCCCAGCGACAGCGGCGGGATGCCCGTGAGGCCGAGCGCGCCGCCCGTGAGGCTCTCCCAGTTGAGGATCACGAGGCCCACCACCTCGCCCACCGCGAGCGTCGCGATGGCCACGGCGTGGCCGCGCAGGCGGAAGGCGGGGAACACCAGGGCGGTCCCGATCAGCCCCGTCAGCACGCCCGCCAGCGGGACGGTCGCGGCCGCGGGCCAGCCGAGGTCGAGGGCGAGCAGCGCGGACGCGTAGGCCCCGATGGCGAGCAGCGCCGCCTGGCCCAGCGACACCTGCCCCGCGGTGCCCGCCATCAGGGTCAGGCTGAGCGCCAGGATGGCGGCGAGCCAGGCGTTGGTGAGCGTTTGCAGCAGGTAGGGCGCGCCCGTGACGAGCGGCAGCGCGAAGGCCGCGAGCCCCGAGGCCCACAGGAGGGCCGGGGGCACCCGCAGCGGGCGGCTCGGGGCCAGGAAGGTGCCGGTGAGCGGCTCGGCCGTCATGCCTCCGCGGCTGAACAGCCCGTTCGGGCGCAGCACCAGCACCGCGATCAGGGCCGCGAAGGCGAACAGGTTGCGGTAGGTCGTGCCGAACAGCGCGATGCCGTAGCTCTCGACGAGGCCCAGCACGAGGCCGCCGCCGATGGCGCCCGGCAGGCTGCCCGCCCCGCCCAGCACGGTGGCGACCACGCCCTTGAGGGTCGCGTTGAAGCTCATGCCGGGGTCGATGTGGTTGTAGTAGAGGCCGACCAGCAGGCCGCCCAGGCCCCCCAGCGCGGAGGCGCCCGCGAAGACGGCCGCGTTCACCCGGTCGATGTCGACGCCCATCTGGAGGGCCGCGTCGCGGTCCTGGGCGGTGGCGCGCACGGCCCAGCCGAGCTTGGTGAAGCGCAGGAAGCCGAACAGCACGGCCGCGCTCGCGAGGCCCACCGCGGCGATCAGCAGGTCGAGCGCGCCGATCGAGCCGCCGCCCACGGGGATGCGCCAGTCCGGCAGGCTGCTCGGCAGCGCGCGCGGCTCCGGGTGGGCCACGAGCTGCACGAGCTGGTCCAGCACGAAGCTCAGCCCGATGGTGGCGAGCAGCGGCGCGATCCGCGCCTTGCCCTGGAGCGGGCGCAGGCCCAGGCGCTCGATCGCGACCCCCAGGGTCGCGCAGGCCGCCACCACGATCCCCATCGTCACGGGCAGCGGCGTGCCGAGGAAGGTGACGCAGCCCCAGCCCACGTAGGCGCCCACCGTGTAGACCGAGCCGTGGGCGAAGTTGATGAGGTTGGCGACGCCGAAGATCAGCGCCAGGCCGACCGCCAGCAGGGCGTAGATGTTGCCGATCACCAGGCCGTTGACGGTGTAGTCGACGAAGGAGCCCAACGGCCGTCTCCCGCGTCAGCCGGCGGGCTTCTTGCCGTCCCACACCGTGAAGCGGCCGTCCTTGACCACGAGGTAGGCCGGCACGCCGCCCGCGACGCGCCGGGTCCCGGGGTCGAAGGTCGCGCGGCCGAAGATGACGCTGGGGACGCCCTTGATGGCGCCCAGGCCGTCGTGGATCGCCTTGCGGTCGGTCCCGTAGCCGTTCATGACCGCGGCCAAAAGGATCATCGTGTCGTAGGCGTCGGCGTTGAACTCGTCGGGCTCCTCGCCGTACTTCGCCTTGAACTTGTCCACGAAGCTCCTGACCTCCGGGCGGCTGTCGCCGGGGAAGAAGGTCGACTCCGTGTAGACGCCCTCGACGTCCTTGCCGCCGAGCTCGATGAACTTCGGCGAGTAGATCGAGCCGATGGCGACGATCGGCTCCGCCAGGCCCACCGAGCGCACCTGGCGGCTGATCAGCGCGCCGTCCGCGTAGTAGGAGATCAGCACGATGCCGTCGGGCTTGGCGTCGCGCACCCGCACCAGCGTCGAGCGGAAGTCCTGCTCGTCGGGCTGGTAGCCCTCCGAGTCCACCACCTCCAACCCGATCGCCTTGGCGGTCTGGAGAAAGATCTTCTCGCTGGTGCGGCCCCAGTCGGTGTTGAGGTGGAGCACGGCCACGCGCTTCAGCCCGAGCGCCGCCGCGTAGTTCGCGAGCCGCGGCGTCTCGTCCGTCTGGGCCAGCGAGTTGCTCCACATGTAGTCGCCGCCCTTGGTGAAGTTCGGGTGCGAGTTGGTGAAGCCGAACTGAACGAGCCCGGCGCGCTGGTAGATGGGCGAGGCGGCCATGGACGCCGTGGAGGAGAAGTCGCCGGCCTCCACCACGATCCTGGGGTCGCTCACGAACTTCTGGGCGATGGCCACCGACTGGCGCGGGTCGGACTGGCTGTCCTCGAACTGGTAGGCGAGCGGGTGGCCCTTGACGCCGGAAGCCGCGTTGATCTCGCCCAGCGCGAGGTCGAAGCCCTTCTTCCATTGCGCGCCGTACTGCGCGTTCTGCCCCGTGAGCGGCCCGCTCACCCCGATCACCACCGGCTCGCCCGCGGGCTGCGCGGCGACGCCCGACGCGAGGGCGGCGGCCACGCCGAGCGCGGCGAGGATGCGGGTCACGGGTCCGGCACGGTTCAGCAAGGGCGCGATCTCCAGGTTCGCGGCGCAAGGTAGACCGGGAGCGGGCCGCTCGGCTAGTCCATCAGGATGCTGGATTGTTGGCCTACCGCCCCGGCAGCAGGTCGAGCAGGCTGTCCACGACGAGGTCGGGCACGGCCGCGTCGTCGCGGGGAACGCCGGTCGTGACCAGGATCGCGCGCAAGCCGGCGCGCTGGCCGGCCAGGATGTCCGTGCAGACCTGGTCGCCGATCATCACCGTGGTCGCCTTGGCGGTGCCGAGCCGTTGGAGCGCCATCTCCACCATGCGCGGCTCCGGCTTGCCGACCACGACGGGCCTGGCCCCGGTGGCGGCCGCGACGGCGGCCAGGATGCTGCCGGCGCCCGGATCGAACCCGTCCTCGACGGGCAGGCGGGGGTCGGCGTTGGTGCCGATCAGCGCCGCACCCGCGTGCACGGCGCGCACCGCCGTCCGCAGGCGCGCGTAGGTGAGGTCGCGGTCGAGCCCCACCACGACCGCCTCGGGCTCGTCGTCCGTGACCGTGAAGCCCGCGTCGCGCAGGACGTCGGCGAGCGCCGGGGCGCCGAGCACGAAGACGGGGGTGCCGGGCGCCCACCGCTCCCGCATGGCGGCGGCGGTGGCGATCGGCGAGGTCACGACCTGGGACGGCGCCGTCCGCACGCCGAGGCGGGTCAGCTTGTCCGCGAAGGCCTCCGCGGACCGGGTCGCGTTGTTGGTCACGAAGCAGTAGGGCACGCCCGCCCGCTCCCAGCGCCGGAACGCCTCCACGGCGTCGGGGATGGGCGCCTCGCCCCGGTACACGACGCCGTCGAGGTCGGCCACGACGCCGGTGATCTTGGTTTCGGATGCCGCCATCGCCGCTTCTCCCCGCCGGCCCGGCTCCGAAGAGCGGGCGGAGGGGCCATAGCACGGGACCCGCGCTTCGGACCCGCGCCCTCTGACCGTCGTTGCGAGCGGAGCCAAGCAATCCGGGGCCGCCCACGCCGGGCCTATGGTCTGGATTGCCGCGGCGGCTTCGCCGCCTCGCAATGGCGGGGATGTGACGACCCGAGCCCCCCGGCAAGGGTGCCGATCCTGACGGGAACCCCTACTTCACGCCCCAGATCGCCCTGTAGTGGTCGCGATAACCGTTGTCGGGGTCGAACACGTTCTTGGGCCCGCCGTCGAAGGCGATGTTGTCGGCCGTCACCAGGTGGACGCCGGGCACGAAGCCGGACCAGGGCGCGCCCGCGAAGTCGCGGTTGAGCTCGTCCACGAGCTGCCAGCCCTGCATGGTGAGCGGCTCGGGCACGGTGGCGGCCTGGAAGTCCTTGGCGCGGATGCGCTGGTAGGCCGATTCGGAGCCGTCGCCCGCCGACACGTTCTGCGGGTTGCCGTCGCCCTCCTGCCCCGCGGCCGAGAGCGCGGGCGGCATGAAGTCGTAGTACAGGTCGTTGATGGCGAGCGAGTGGGTCCACTTGGCGCCGAACTGCTGGAGCAGCGTGGTGGTGAGCTGGGGGATGCGGGTCGACACGTCGGCCAGCGGCGTGTCCTCGAAGGCCAGCACCGTGCAGCCCGCGCAGCGCTTCATCACCGCCTCCATGGCGCGGCCCTTGGCGATGGCGATCGCGTAGGTGGAATCGGCGAAGATCACCACGCCCGCCTTGCCGTCCGAATCCGCGATGGCCTTGTCGGCCGCGACCTTGGCGACCTCCATCGAGTCGGTGGTGACGTTGGCGAAGACCGGCGCGCCGTCGAGCGGCCCCGGCTTGGGGCCGGAATGCCAGCCCACGATCCTGATGCCCTCGCGGGCCGCGGCCTCCAGCCCGCTCTTCTGCTCCACGGCGTCGCTGCCGCCCACGATGATGGCGTCGGGCTTGAGCGCCACGGCCTGGCTCAGCGCGGAGGCCTGGCCCGACACGGTGCCCTGCCCGTCCACCTCGCGGTAGGTCCAGCCGATCGCGGCGGCGGCCTGCTTGACGCCCTGGCCCACGCCCAAGATGCCGCCGTTGCGCATGTCGCCGGCCACGTAGATCACCGTCTTGGGGCCGACGGCCTTGGGGCCGGAGGTCGGGCCGTCCCAGGTGTCGACGCGGCCCACCGCCTTGGCCACCACGGCTTTCGCCTCGTCCAGCACCGCGTCCGCCCGCGCGGGACCCGCGGCGGCCAAGGCGCCGAGCGCCGCGGCCCCGAGCAACAGATTGCGACCCATGTTCTCCCCTCCCCTTCGCGGTTTCCGTTTCCCCGGCCCGCTATGCCTGCCGCCGCGCCCCGCGCCGCCGCTGCGCGTAGCCCGCGATGCCGATGGCGATCAGCAGCGTGACGCCGTTGAACAGCGGCTCCACCCAGAACGAGGCGCCGAACTGCTGGATGCCCGCGATGCCCACCGCCAGCACCGACACGCCCACCAGCGTGCCCCAGATGTTGACGCGACCCGGCTTGATCGTGGTGGAGCTCAGAAAGGCGCCCACCAGCGCGGGCAGCAGGTATTCGAGCCCCACGCTCGCCTGCCCGATCCGCAGCTTCGAGGCGAGCAGCACGCCCGCGACCGCGGTCAGCGTGCCCGAGGCCACGAAGGCCGCCACGCTGTAGCGCGCGACCGGGATGCCGTTCAGCGCCGCGGCCTTCGGGTTGGCGCCGATCGCGTAGAGGTAGCGGCCGACCGGCAGGTATTCGAGCGCGAACCACAGCACGGCCGCCACGGCCAGAACGTAGAAGCCCGTGACGGGCAGTCCTATAAACCGCGTGCCGTTGAGCGCCAGGAAGCCGTGCGGCAGCACGGCCACCACCTGCCGGCCGCCCGTGTAGCCCAGCGCCAGCGCGTAGAGCACGGTGCCGACGCCGAGCGTCGCGATGAAGCTGTCGATGCGCGCCACCTCCACCAGCGTGCCGTTGAGCAGGCCCACCAGGGCGCCGAGCGCGACCACCACCAGCACCGCGGCGGGCCAGGGCAGGCCCAGCGCGGTCTGCAGGCTGATCGCCAGGATGTGCCAGAGCACGATGCCGTAGCCCACCGTCAGGTCGATCTTGCCGCCCGCCATGGGCAGGGTGGCGGCGAGCGACAGAAGCGCGATGATGGCCTTGTCGGCCACGATCGAGCGGACGTTGAGCAGCGTGGGGAAGGTCTGCGGCAGCAGGATCGAGAACAGGACCACGAGCAGCACGCCGAGCAGCGGCAGGCCGTAGACCGGCAGGCGGCGCAGGAGGCGCTCGCGGGCGCCCAGCGGCTTCAGGTCCGCGCGCGTGGGCTCCAGGGCGTCCGACTTGACCGAGTTCATCGACACGCGCGCGTCCCCCCGTCAGGCCGCTTCGGAGGCGGAGGCCGCGGTGATCAGCGCCTCGGTCGTCAGCGCCGCGCCGGCCAGTTCCGCGATGATCCGGCCGCGGTTGAACACCAGCGCGCGGTGGCAGATGTGGGCCACCTCCTCGAAGTCGGTCGACACCACCACAACCGCGAGGCCGTCGCGGAGCGCGCGGGCGATCAGCCGGTAGATGTCGGCCTTGGCGCCGACGTCGACGCCCGCGGTGGGGTCCTCGGCGACCAGCAGCCGACGGCCCGTGGCGAGCCAGCGGCCCACCACGACCTTCTGCTGGTTGCCGCCCGACAACCCATCGACCGCGAGGTCCGGGTCGTTGGGCCGGAGCGCGACGGCGGCGCCAAGCGCCGCGGCGCGGCGCGCCTCGGCCCCGGGCGACAGAACGGAGAACAGCCCGCGGGCCGCGGCGGCCGGGTTCAGGAAGGCGTTCTCGCGGACGCTGAGGGCTGGGGCGACCGACTCCTCCGTCCGGTCGCGGGCCACCAGCCCCACCCCCGCGCGCAGGGCCGCGCGGGGCGAGGACAGGTCCGGCCGGGCGCCGTCGAGCAGGATCTCGCCCCGGTGCGGCCGGGCCCCGAACAGGGCGCGGCCCACCTCCTCCTGGCCCGCGCCGCGCAGGCCCACGAGGCCCAGCAGCTCGCCCTGGCGCACGTCGAAGTCGACGGGCCCCGCGCCCGCCGTCGCGACCCCGCGCAGCGCGGCGCGCACGGGGCCGGGCGCCAGGTCCGCCTTCTGGAACAGGTCCAGGGTGGGGCGGCCCACGATGAGGCTCACGAGCTCGTCGGGCGTGGTGTCGCGGACCGGCTTCTCGCCCACCTTCAGCCCGTCGCGCATCACCACCACGCGGTCGGCGATGCGGAACACCTCGTCGAGCCGGTGCGACACGTAGATCAGGCCGACGCCGCGGGCGCGCAGGCGGCGCACGGCCTCGAACAGCCGCTCCACCTCGTCGGCGGGCAGGCTCGCGGTGGGCTCGTCCAGCACCAGGAAGTCGCAGTCGACCGCGAGCGCCCGGGCGATGGCCACCAGCGACTTCTCCGTGCGGCCGAGCTGGCGCACCCGGGTGGTGGGGTCGAGCGGGCAGCCGACCGCGGCCAGCGCCGCCTCGGCCCGCCGCTCGGCGGCCCGCCAGTCGATGAAGCCGAACCGGCCCGCGCGCGGCACGCGGCCCGGGAAGCCCTGGGCGAGGCTCACGTTCTCGGCCACCGTCATCCAGTCCACCAGGCCGAGGTCCTGGTGGACGAAGGCGACGCCCTTGCCCGTCCGGCCCGCGTGGCGGTGGCGGTAGGGTTCGCCGCCGACCGTGATGCCGCCCCGGTCGGGCTTGAACACGTCGGCCAGGATCTTGATCAGGGTGGACTTGCCGGCGCCGTTCTCGCCCAGCAGCGCCACGACCTCGCCGCGCGCGACCTCGAAGGTCACGCCCTTCAGGGCGCGGGTGCCCCCGAACGTCTTGTGGACGTCGTCGAAGCGGAGGACGGAGGACCCCTCCATCGTGAGCGTTCCCTCCTGCGGCCGGGCCGATGGCCGCCTCGCTGGCGGTCTCACGGGTCCGTTCGTTTGGTCGGGAGCAGACCAGGACGGCCGCGACCCGTCAAGGGGCGGGCGGCGCGGCCTCGGGCTTCGACCCCGGGTCAACCCATCCAGGGCGCCAGCGATGCACGCGCTCCGCTGTGCTGGGGAGCGTGCCCGATGGGGCAGATTGACGGGTGGTTCGCGCTTACGAGCCCCCCTCATCCGGCCTGTCGCCTACTTTCTCCCCCGATGGGAGAAGGACAGAACCGGCAAGCGTCGACCCGACTCCGGCCTCCCGCGGCGCGGCCGAGTTCACCCCGGAGACTCGCGCATCCAGCTCGCGGTCGTAGTCTGGACGGTGGTCGAGGTGGAGGTGCTTGCCCGGATGGAGCCCGGTCGGCTGGTCCAGGCTGCCGGCCGAAACCGAGATATGTCGTCCGTGCGCGGGCGCCCAGAAAAGCTGCGAGCCGCACGCGCCGCAAAAACCCCGGCGTGCGTTCGGCGACGACCGGTACCACCTGAGCTTGCGGCGCGTGTCCGCGACTACCAGGGCGCTCGGATCGCAGGCGGTGTAGGCGACGAAGTGCGAGGACGCCCGCTGGCACATCAGGCAATGGCAGTAGGACACGTCCCGCAAGGCGCCATGAATGGAGAAGCGCACCAATCCGCAAAGACAGCTCCCCATCGCCCGTTGCTGCCGGCTCTCGCTCATGACGCACCCCTTGAAATCAGGATCATTTCGATTATCATAGAACTATGGAATAAACATCGGAGCGGGGCAATGTGGTGGGCCATCGACCGGATACGGGAGCTGGTCGAGCGTTCGCGGCGGCGGACCTCGTTGAGAAAGTTAAGCCTGCTGAGCGACCATCTGCTCGACGACCTCGGCCTGAGGCGGGACCAGCTCGATTCGCTCGGTTCCGCTCCGACGAAGGCTCCCAAGACGAAGGCCGGCTTCGCGCCGCGCCGCACCGCGCGGCCGTCCTTGCAAGGCTGTGGCTGATTGGCCGAAACCCTTCCCTTCACGGAGGTCGCGCGGTGTCTAGCCGAACTCGGCCACCCGCACCGCTTGCGGATTTTCAATCTTCTGGTGGAAGCGGGCGAGGCCGGCTGCAAGGTCGGCGACGTGCAGGCGGCCCTCGGCCTGCCAAAGTCGACCCTGTCGCACCACTTGGCGGAGCTGGTCGCGATCGGCCTCGTCACGCAGACCCGTGAAGGACGAGTGCTGCGGTGCCGTATCTGCGCCGCTCGCGCTCGCCTCGTCCAGCGTTTTATCAACCGTTGCTGCGAGGGTTTGCCGGCTGGTGAGCCCGGCTAGCCCTCGCGACGGCTACGCCCTTCGGCCTCGACAAGAGACGCGGGACTGCCGCGCCCCGCGCCAGCCGGCTTCACGACCTGAGACCTGCCGGGGGCGATCCCGGTCCTCACGCGTCCTGGAGCGCGATCTGAACCTTGACGGCGCTGCGCCGGTCACCCGCGGCCTCGAAGGCGCGCACGGCGTCGCGGATCGGGTAGACGGCCGAGAGCAGCCGCGACACGTCGATGCGGCGGCGGTTCAGCATGTCGACGGCGAGCTCGAACTCCTCGTGGAAGCGGAACGTGCCGCGCAACTCGATCTCCTTGGCGACGACCTGGGCGAGCGGCAGGGTCACGTCGTTGCCGGTGCCGAGCTGGACCATCACGCCCTGCGGCCGCAGGGCCGCGATGCCCGCCCGCATCGCGCTTTCCTGGCCGGAGCACTCGACCAGGGCGTCGAACCACCCCTTGTCGGCGCCGTAGGCCGCGAGGTCGTCGGCCCGCTCGGCCACGTTGATCGTCCGGTCGGCCCCGACCGCGCGGGCGACGGCGAGCGGGTGGTCCACCACGTCGGTGGCCACGACCTCGCGGGCGCCGGCCGCGCGCAGGGCCAGCACCGCCAAGGTCCCGATCGGCCCGCAGCCCGTCACCAGCACGCGGGCCCCGGCGAGCGGCCCGGCGCGCTTGAGGGCGTGCAGCACAACCGACAGCGGCTCCGCGAAGGCCGCGTGGGTCACGGGGATCTCGGGCGCGACCGCGTAGCATTGCTCGGCCCGCGCCACCAGCCGCTGGCGGAAGGCGCCCTGGATGTGGGGCATCGGCATGGCGCTGCCGTAGAAGCGCATGGCGAGGCAGTGCTGCGGCAGCCCGCGCAGGCAGAAGCGGCAGTGCCGGCAGGGGCGGCTCGGCGACACCGCCACGCGGTCGCCCTCCGCGAGGCCCGTCACGCCCGGCCCCGTCCGCACCACGCGGCCCGCGACCTCGTGGCCCAGGATCATGGGCTCCCTGAGGCGCACGGCCCCGAAGCCGCCGTGGTTGAAGTAGTGCAGGTCCGACCCGCAGATCCCGCCGGCCTCCACCGCGACCTCGACCTCGCCCTCGCCCGGGGTGTCAGCCTCGCGCTCGTCGACCCGGAGGTCCTTGGCGGCGTGGATCACGATTGCCTTCACGCGGTTCCCCTTCCCCGATGACGGGCCGGTGCGACAGGCAGCGGAGCAGGGCCCGGCAGCGAGGTCAACGCCCGCCGCGATGGACTTTCCGACCGGAGCGAGGGATCTGGACGCGACGGGCGGGCCGGAGATCGATGTGGCCGGCCGTCGCGCCTGATGCAAGGCAGGTGACGGCCGCCACAGGGCTTCCAGCTCGGGTTAACGGTCGCCGGTTCTGCCCTTCTCCCCGCTGATCGCGGGGCGAAGGGCATGGCCTGGCACTGGTGGTGTTAACCTGAGTTCACAACCCTGACGGCAGCCCTTGGATCCGCCCGTGACCGACCCGCTCCGCGATCCTGAACGGGAAGCGTCGCGGCCGCGCGTGCGCGGGAGGATCGCAGCCGCCGTCCGCTGGCCGCGCCGGCACGGGGGCGGCCCGGTCGTCCGGCTCGACGGACCCGCCCTGGGGCACTCATCGCCAGTCGGATCGACCGATCCGATACAGCACGTGGCGCCGCAGCGGGTCATCCGCCGCGCGACGAGGGTGGTCGAAGTCCTCGGCGGAGGCGTGCCGCATCCCGACCCGCTCCATCACGCGGCGCGACGCGAGGTTGCTCTCGACCGCGTAGGCTATGACCTCCTCCAATCCAAGCCGACCGAAACCGTCCGCCAGGGCGGCGCGGGCCGCCTCAACCGCGTAGCCGCGTCCCCAGAAGCCGCGAGCGAGCCGCCAGCCCGCCTCCACGGAGGCCTGGAACGGCAGCGTCTCGCCCAGGGTCTGCAGGCCGACGAGGCCGATGAACGGCGCCACGCCGGGGGCCTCCACCGCCCAGAACCCGAACCCGTGAACTTCGACGTGCTTGCGCAGCACGTCGGCCTGGGCGTCGCTCTCGGCGCGGCTGAGCACGCCGGCGCTCCACCACCGACGCACCTCCGGATCGGCATTCAGCGACGCGTAAGGCGGATAGTCCTCGTCCCGCCAGGGGCGGAGCAGCAACCGTTGCGTGCGGATCATGGGGCTCGACCTCCGCTGCACGACGTGCCCTTCCCCCCGGGGTCCGAGCCGGTCGCGGGGCGACGCTCGCGGGGCGGGGCGCGAGCTTGACGCGCGACGCGCAAAGGGAGTTTGCGTTCGAGCGGCATCGCGGGGCAAGGACCCCGGGCCGATGAGGACCCGGACCATGGCACCCTCCCTGTTCGATCTGAGCGGCCGTCGCGCGCTGGTGACGGGGTCGAGCCAGGGGATCGGCCTCGCGCTCGCCCGGGGGCTCGCGCGGCACGGGGCGACGGTGGTGCTGAACGGCCGCGACGGCGCCAAGGCGGAGGCTGCGGCGGACACGCTCCGGGCCGACGGGCTGCAGGCGACCGCGGTGCCGTTCGACGTCACCGACGCGGGCGCAGCCGCCGAGGCCGTGGACGCGATCGAGGCGGGGCACGGGCCCATCGACATCCTGGTCAACAACGCCGGGATGCAGTTCCGCACGCCGCTGGACCAGTTCCCCGTCGACAAGTGGGACGAGCTGATGCGCACCAACGTGTCCAGCCTGTTCTACGTCGGCCGGGCGGTGGCGCGGCACATGATCGGGCGCCGGGAGGGCAAGATCATCAACGTGGGGTCGGTGCAGAGCGAGCTCGCCCGGCCCGGCATCGCGCCCTACACGGCCACCAAGGGCGCGGTCCGCAACCTCACGCGCGGCATGTCGACCGACTGGGCGCGGCACGGCCTGCAGGTCAACGCGCTGGCGCCGGGCTACTTCCGAACGCCGCTCAACCAGGCGCTGGTCGACGACCCCGCCTTCACGGACTGGCTCGCGACGCGCACGCCGGCCGGGCGCTGGGGCGAGGTGGGCGAGCTAGTGGGGGCCGCGGTGTTCCTGGCCTCGGCCGCCTCGTCCTTCGTGACGGGCCACATGCTGGTGGTGGACGGCGGCATCACGACCTCGATCTGAGGCGCAGGGCGCGACGGGCCCGGCGGGCGCGGCCCCGGATGCTCAGGCGTGGGCCCCCGTGCCGGCCGCGACGCGGCTGCGGCGGCGCCCGTAGAGCGCGTCGACCGCGAGGCCCAGGACGAGCCAGACCGCGATGCGCACCCAGGTGTCGGCCGGCAGCCCCGCCATCACGACGATCGAGCTCAGGGCCCCGAGCGGGGCCGTACTGCCCTCGGGTCGACGTGCCAGGCCATGTCCCCCATCCCGCTTCGCGGGGGGAAGGGCGGAACCGGCGCCAGGGACTCACGCCGCGCGCTGGTAATCCTTGATGTCCGAGAAGGTGACGGCGGGCCAGCGCTCCTGCTCGTAGCGCAGCGTGAAGGCGGAGGTGGCCAGGAACACCGGCGCCCCGTCGAGGTCGGCGGCCGTGGAGGACGGGTAGGCGGCCAGGAACCTGTTCAGCTCGGCCCCGTCGGGCGCCGCCACCCAGCGGCACAGCTCGAAGCGGCTCGTCTCGAAGGACACGGGCAGCCCGTACTCGGCGCCGAGCCGCTCCACCAGCACGTCGAGCTGCAGCGCCCCCACCACGCCCACCATGGCGGCCGAGCCGTCGTGGGGCACGAACACCTGCACCACGCCCTCCTCGGCCATCTGCTGGAGCGCGTCCTTGAGCTTCTTGGCCTTCATGGCGTCGGCGAGCTTGACGCGGCGCAGGATCTCGGGCGCGAAGCTCGGCACGCCGCGGAACACCAGGTCCTCGCCCTCCGTCAGCGTGTCGCCGATCCTGAGCGTCCCGTGGTTGGGGATGCCCACCACGTCGCCGGGGTAGGCTTCCTCGGCCAGCGCCCGCTCCTGGGCGAAGAAGAACTGCGGGGCGTTCAGCGCCATCGGCTTGCCGGTGCGCACGAGCTTGGCCTTCATGCCCCGCATGAGCCGCCCCGAGGACACGCGCATGAAGGCGATGCGGTCGCGGTGGTTGGGGTCCATGTTGGCCTGGATTTTGAACACGAAGCCGCTCATCTTGGTTTCGTGGGCGTCCACGTAGCGGCTCTCGGCCTGGAGGCCGCGCGGCGGCGGCGCGAAGGCCGCCAAGGCCCCGATCAGGTCGGCGACCCCGAAGGTGCGCAGCGCCGAGCCGAAGAAGACGGGGGTCAGGTGCCCCTCGCGGTAGGCGGCCTCGTCGAACGGGCGGCACGCCTCGCGGGCGAGCTCCAGCTCGTCGAGGGCGGCATCCACCTCCGTGTCCGGCAGCAGGGCCGCGACCGCGGGGTCCCGCGGGCCCGACACGGGGGTGAGGTCCGCGCCGACCTCCGCGTCGAGGCGGCGGATCGCGTCGCGGCCGAGGTCGTAGGTGCCCGCGAAGGCGCGGCCGCGGCCGATCGGCCAGGTCACGGGGGCGGTGTCGAGCGCCAGCACCTTCTCGATCTCGTCCAGGAGGTCGAAGGGGTCGCGCGTCTCGCGGTCCATCTTGTTGACGAAGGTCACGATGGGGATGTCGCGCAGGCGGCACACCTCGAACAGCTTGCGGGTGCGGCTCTCGATGCCGCGGGCCGCGTCGATCACCATCACGGCGGAATCCACCGCCGACAGCGTCCGGTAGGTGTCCTCGGAGAAGTCCTCGTGGCCGGGCGTGTCGAGCAGGTTGAACACGCAGCCCGCGTGCTCGAAGGTCATCACCGAGGTCACCACCGAGATGCCGCGCTGGCGCTCGATGTCCATCCAGTCCGAGCGGGTCTGCCGACGGTTGGCCTTGGCGCGCACCTCGCCCGCGAGCTGGATGGCGCCGCCGAACAGCAGCAGCTTCTCGGTCAGCGTGGTCTTGCCGGCGTCCGGGTGCGAGATGATCGCGAAGGTGCGGCGGCGCGCGACGGGGTCGGAGGCGGTGGGGGCGGTCATCGGGATTGGGGGAGCGAGGGTGGCGTGCGGAGGCGATTACCAGGGGCGTCCCGCCGGGGCAATGGCGCAGCCTTTTCCCGGGCCGCGGATGGCCGAAGCGCTTGCCTTCGCAAATGTGGCGCAGGTAGGGTGGCGCCCAACGGGGTCAGGCGTCAGAAAACGGCCGGGGGGATGCCATGGACGAGGGGGTAACGGGTGCCGTGCCGCCGGCCGCGCCGGCCGTGCCGATCCTGGAGATGCGCAACATCTCCAAGACCTTCCCCGGCGTGAAGGCGCTCACCGACGTGCAGCTCACCGTTTACGCGGGCGAGGTCCACGCCCTGATGGGCGAGAACGGGGCCGGCAAGTCGACCCTGATGAAGACCCTGTCGGGCGCCTACCAGGCGGACCCCGGCGGCGAGATCCGCATCGCGGGGGTGCCCGTCAAGGTCAACGGGCCGATCGAGGCGCGCGAGGCGGGCGTCTCCATCATCTACCAGGAGCTGGCGCTGGCCCCCAATCTGACGGTGGCCGAGAACATCTACCTCAACCGGGAGCCCAAGAAGGGCGGCTTGATCGACCGCGCCGCCATGGTGGAGGGCTCCAAGGGCGTCCTGGCGCGCATCGGCGCCACCTTCACGCCGCAGACGCTGCTGGGCTCGCTCTCCATCGCCGAGCGGCAGATGGTGGAGATCGCCCGCGCGGTGCACGCCAACTCGCGCATCATCGTCATGGACGAGCCCACCACGGCGCTGTCCTCTCGCGAGTCCGACAAGCTGTTCGACATCGTGCGCCAGCTCCGCCGCGACGGGCTCGCGATCATCTACATCTCCCACCGCATGGCCGAGGTCTACGAGCTGTCGGACCGCGTGTCCGTGCTGCGCGACGGAACCTACGTGGGCACCATCCTGCGCGGCGAGATGACGCCCGACCTCGTGGTGCGCATGATGGTGGGCCGCGACCTGTCGTCCTTCTACAAGAAGAGCCACCGCTTCAGGCCCGACGCCGCCCCCGTGCTGGAGGTGCGCAACATCGGCGACGGCAGGCGCGTCAACGACGTGTCCTTCGAGCTGCACGCGGGCGAGGTGCTGGGCCTCGCGGGGCTGGTGGGCGCGGGCCGCACCGAGATGGCGCGCATGCTGTTCGGCGCCGACCCCCGCCGGACGGGTGAGATCAGGCTCAAGGGCAAGCCCGTCACGATCCGCTCGCCGCAGGACGCGATCGACGCCGGCATCGTCTACCTGACCGAGGACCGCAAGGCCGAGGGCGTGCTGCTCGACATGTCGGCCAAGGACAACATCAACCTGATGATCTGCCCCAAGGACGCCAAGGGCGGCGTCCTAGATCTGAAGAAGATGCTGGAGCGCTGCCGCAGCGCCATCGCGGCCATGAAGATCCGCGTGGCGGGGCCCGACATCACGGTGGGCTCGCTGTCGGGCGGCAACCAGCAGAAGTGCCTCCTGTCCCGCCTGCTGGAGACCAAGCCCCTCGTGCTGGTGCTGGACGAGCCGACCCGCGGCGTCGACGTGGGCGCGAAGTCGGAGATCTACCGCATCATCGACGACCTAGCGAAGAACGGGGCGGGCGTGCTGGTGATCTCCTCCGAGCTCGCCGAGGTGGTGGGCATCGCGGACCGGGTGATCGTGATGCGCGAGGGCCACCTCGAAGGCGAGGTGACGGGCGACAACATCGACCAGGAGAACATCATCGCGCTGGCGACCGCCGCCAAGCGGCAGGGGCCTGGGGGCGAGACTCCCCTGGGCCTGGGCGACGACGAGGCGCCCGCGGGACAAGTCGCGGTGGGCCACGATCCCGGCGCCGCGCCCCCGACCGCGCACTGAGGCGTCCGCTCGAACCCGGATCAGAGCACGAAGGGATCACCACCCGTGAGCACCGCCACCCCCGCCAAGCCCGTCTCGAACTCCTCCGTCGTCGCCAGGCAGCGCATGCGCTCCTTCGCGCAGACCGCGGGCATGCTGCCCGTGCTGGTGCTGCTGGCGCTGCTGTTCCAGTTCCTGAGCGCCTACGGGGACACGGGGACGTTCAACTTCGCGTCGGGGCGCTTCCTCACCTCGCAGAACCTGCCGGTGGTGGCCCAGCTCGCGTCCATCAACACGGTGCTGGCGGCGGGCATGACCTTCGTGATCCTGACGGGCGGCATCGACCTGTCGGTGGGCTCCATTCTGGCCGTGTCCGCCATGGTGGCGCTGATCGTCTCGCTGGCGGTCCCGGGCTTCGGCCTGCTCGCGCTGCCGGTGGGCCTGCTGGTGGGCCTGGGCTTCGGGCTCATCAACGGCGCCCTGATCTCGGCGCTGAAGCTGCCGCCCTTCATCGTCACGCTGGGTTCTCTCACCGCGGTGCGCGGCCTCGCGCGGCTGTTCGGCAGCGACACCACCGTGTTCAACTCCGACCTGTCCTTCGCGGGCATCGCGGGCAACTTCGAGGTGCCGGGCGTCGGCGCCGTGTCGTGGCTGACCGTGATCGCCATCGTGGTGGTCGCCCTGTCCTGGTTCATCCTGCGCCGCACCGTCCTGGGCGTGCACATCTACGCGGTGGGCGGCAACCCGGCGGCGGCGCGGCTGAGCGGCATCAAGGTGCCATTCGTGCTCCTGTTCGTGTACGGCACGTCGGGCTTCCTGTCGGGGCTCGCGGGGCTGATGCAGGCGGCCCAGCTCCAGTCCGCCAACGGCCTCCAGCTCGGCACCGGCTACGAGCTCGACGCCATCGCGGCCGTGATCCTGGGCGGCACCAGCTTCGTGGGCGGCGTAGGCTCGGTGATCGGCACGCTGATCGGCGCGCTGATCATCGCGGTTCTGGCCAACGGCCTGATCCTGGCGGGCGTGTCGGACGTGTGGCAGTACATCATCAAGGGCCTGGTCATCATCGGCGCGGTGGCGCTCGACCGCCTGCGCAACCAGGGCGGGGCCCGCACCTGACACCCAAGAATCCGGGCCTCAAGCCCCGGTCACGGCCGTCCGTCGGAGAGCGACGGACGGCCTTCTCGTCCCACGGGGAGTGAACCATCCATGCTCAAGAACCTGCTTCTGGCCGGCACGGCCGCCCTGCTCATGACCGGCGCGTCGCAGGCCAAGGACCTGAAGACGATCGGCGTGTCGCTGGGCTCGCTTGGCAACCCGTTCTTCATCGCGCTCAGCAAGGGCGCCGAGTTCGAGGCCAAGAAGACCAACCCCAACGTCAAGCTGCTCACGTTCGGCTACGACTACGACCTCGGCAAGCAGGTCAACCAGATCGACAACTTCATCGCCGCGGGGGTCGACCTGATCCTGCTCAACCCCGGCGACGTAAAGGCGCTGCGCCCGGCCATCATGAAAGCGCAGAAGGCCGGCATCAAGGTCGTGGCGGTCGACACCAACGCGGAAGGCGCCGACGCGGCGGTGACCACCGACAACGTCCAGGCGGGCCAGGTGTCCTGCCAGTATTTCATCGACAAGCTGGGCGGCAAGGGCAACGTCATCATCGAGAACGGCCCGCAGGTGTCCTCCGTGATCGACCGCGTCAACGGCTGCAAGAAGGCGCTCGCGGCCGCGCCCGACATGAAGCTCCTGTCGAGCGACCAGGACGGCAAGGGCCAGCGCGACGCGGGCCTGACCGTGATGAAGAGCCTGCTGACCCGCTTCCCCAAGGTCGACGCGGTATTCGCGATCAACGATCCCCAGACGCTGGGCTCCAACCTCGCCGCCAAGCAGCTCAACCGGACCGACATCATCATGACCTCGGTCGACGGCGCCCCCGACATCGAGGCCGCGCTCAAGGACCCGAACTCGCCCATGATCCAGGCCTCGGCAAGCCAGGACCCCTTCTCCATGGCGCGCAAGGCGGTGGACATCGGCGTCGACCTGCTCAACGGCAAGGAGCCGGACCAGAAGGTGACGCTGCTGCCCTCCAAGCTGGTCACCCGCGACAACATCGCGGACTACAAGGGCTGGACCTCGGACCGCACGGGCGGCTGACCGACGGCGGCGGCGCAGACAGGGCGCCGTCGCTCAGCCCGCGGGCCGGTAGCGGCGCGCGACGTCCAGCGCGCGCCGGGCCTGGGCGAGCTCCACGGGCTGGCCCGCGG
>CAXTDZ010000024.1:0-39492 GCA_964243035.1 uncultured Lichenihabitans sp. | reverse complement strand
GGCCGACAGCGCGAGCAGGCCCGCGCCCGCGACCGGCGCGACACCCGCGACCGGGTCCTCGCCGTCGCAGTGACCGGACCCTCGACCGGCGCGCGCGGGCGGGCTCGGCGAAACCCGCCCGGGCGGAACCGATCCGGCGCGCCGCTCATTGGCAACCCGCCTTCAACGGGTACGGAGCATTTCATGCGCAAGATCATCCTCGGCACCGCCCTCCTGTCGCTCACGCTGGCGTCGCCGCTCGCGGCGCAGGCGCAGGTCGTGCAAGGCACGGCCAACGGCGCCCAGCGCGGCGCGGACGAGGGCGCGGCCGAAGGCGGGCCGATCGGCGGCATCGTGGGCGGCGCCATCGGGGCGGGCGTCGGCGCCGCGACGGGCGCGGTCGGCACGGCGACGGGCATCGTGGGCAACGTCCTGGGCGTGGACGACAGGCCGCGCTTCCACCGCTACGTCGTGGAACACCGGGAACCGTCCTACGCCTACGACGGCGACCTGCGGGTCGGCACGGTGCTGCCCGAGCGCGGGGTGGAGTTCCGCGCGGTTCCGGAGGAGTTCCGGGTCGACCGCCGCTTCCGCTACGGCGTGGTCAACGACCGCACCGTGATCGTCGACCCGCGCAGCCGGCGCGTGGTCGAGATCATCGACTGACGAACAAGCCCGCCCGGGCCGCGGACGCCTGAGCGTCCCACGGCCTGGGCGATGGTCTTCCGGGGGGCGCAACGACCCGCTTGCGCCTCCCGCTCGCCCCACTGTATGGAAGACCGTCGCGGCCCTTCAAAAACGGCCGTCGGATTTTCGGGAGGGGACCAATGACGAGGACGTTTCTCGCCGCGGCGGCTTTCGCGCTGCTGGGCTCGACGGCGCTGCGGGCCGAGACGATCACGATCGCGACCGTCAACAACGGCGACATGATCATCATGCAGAAGCTGTCGCCCAAGTGGGAGCAGCAGACCGGCAACAAGATCAACTGGATCGTGCTGGAAGAGAACGTGCTGCGCCAGCGCGTCACCACCGACATCGCCACCAAGGGCGGCCAGTTCGACATCGTCACCATCGGCGCCTACGAGACGCCCATCTGGGGCAAGGCCGGCTGGCTCGACAAGGTCGACGACATCCCCGGCTACGACTATTCCGACCTGCTCGCCCCCGTGAAGGCGGGCCTGTCCTACAACGGCACGCTCTACGCGGCGCCCTTCTACGCCGAGAGCTCCTTCACCTACTACCGCAAGGACCTGTTCGAGAAGGCCGGGCTCACCATGCCCGACCAGCCCACCTACGCGCAGATCCGCCAGTTCGCCGACAAGCTCACCGACAAGTCGGCCGGCCAGTACGGCATCTGCCTGCGCGGCAAGCCGGGCTGGGGCGAGAACATGGCCTTCCTGGGCACGCTGGTGAACAGCTACGGCGGCCGCTGGTTCGACATGAAGTGGCAGCCCCAGCTCACCACCGACCCGTGGAAGCAGGCCATCAACTACTACGTCGACCTCATGAAGGCCGACGGCCCCCCCGGCGCCACCGCCAACGGCTTCAACGAGAACCAGGCGCTGTTCGCCACCGGCAAGTGCGCGATGTGGATCGACGCCACCTCCGGCGCGGGCCGCATCTTCGACCCCAAGCAGAGCCAGGTCTACGACAAGACCGGCTTCGTGAAGGCGCCGGTCGCGGTGACGCAGGACGGCAACGCCTGGGCCTGGGCCTGGGCGCTGGGCATCCCGTCCTCCACCAAGAAGGAGGCGGTCGCCAAGGACTTCCTGAAGTGGGCGACCTCCAAGGACTACGTGGACCTCGTGGGCCAGTCCGAGGGCTGGGTCGCGGCCCCTCCCGGCACGCGCCAGTCCACCTATGACAACCAGAACTACACAAAGGCCGCGCCCTTCGCGCCCGTGGTCCTGAAGGCCATCGAGGCGACCGACCCGACCCACCCCACCAAGGACCCGGTCCCCTACACGGGCGTGCAGTTCGTGGCGATCCCCGAGTTCCAGGGCATCGGGGCCAACGTCGGGCAGAACATCGCCGCGGCGCTGTCGGGCTCGAAGAGCGTGGACGACGCCCTGCAGGCCTCGCAGACCGCGACCGCCGCGACCATGAAGCGCGCCGGCTACCCGAAGTAAGACATCCGGGGGCCGCCCTCGCGGCTCCCGGCCTCATGATGAAGGCTACGCCCGGCGGGTCACCGCCGGGCGTTTCGTTTCCGCGACGCCGTCGCGCTCACACGAAGCCCGCCGCCCGGTCGCCCAGCATCAGCGCCGCCGCGTTGGTGTTGCCCGACACGATGCGCGGCATGGCGGAACAGTCGATCACCCGCAGCCCGTCGACGCCGCGCACCCGCATGCGGGCGTCCAGCACGGCGTCGGGGTCGCGGTCGCGGCCCATGCGGGCGGTCCCGACCGGATGGTAGTTGGTTTTCACCATCCGCCTCGCGTAGGGCGCGAGGTCGGCGTCCGTGGTGGCCGCGGCGCCCGGCAGCAGTTCCGTCCTGACCAGGTCCCGCAGGGGCGCGGTGGCGAGCACCCGGCGGGCGAAGCGCATCGCGTCCAGCGTCACCCGCAGGTCCTCGGGGTCGCCGAAGAAGTTGCTGTCCACCACGGGCCTGTCGAGCGGGTCGGCCGAGCGCAGCGTCACCGAGCCGCGCGCCCGCGGCCGCAGCAGGCAGGGCGTGAGCGTGACGCCGTGGGAGGCCTCCACGTCGCGCACGTCGCGGTCGAGGTAGACGGTGGGCACGCAGTAGAGCTGGACGGTGGGCCGCTCGCCCCCGTCGGGGTCGACGAAGGCGCAGGCCTCCACCCCCGTGGTGGTGACGGGGCCGGAGCGGAACAGCAGGTACTGCAGGCCGTTGCGGAGCATGGCGAGGCCGCGGTCCTGCCCGTAGTAGCCGCCCTTCTCCCGGATCGTGCTGATCACCGGCACCTCGTGGTGGTCCTGCAGGTTGCGGCCCACCCCGGGCAGGTCGGCCACCACGGGGATCGCGTGCGCGCGCAGGTGCTCGGCGGGCCCCAGGCCCGACAGCATCAGGAGCTTGGGCGTGTTGTAGGACCCCGCCGCCAGGAGCACCTCGGCCGCGGCGTGGGCGCGGCACGCCACCCCGCCGCGCAGGTAGTCGACCCCCACCGCCCGGCCGCTCTCGATCAAGAGCCGGGTCGCGGTCGCGCGCGTCGCCACCGTCAGCTTCGGGTCCTTGCGGACCTGGGACAGGAAGGCGCCCACCGCGTGCGAGCGCCGGTGGCGGCCGATCGTGTGGGGCATGGGGCCCACGCCCGCCTGCCGCGCGCCGTTGAAGTCGGGGTTGTAGCGCACCCCGGCCCCCTGGGCCGCCAGCATGAAGGCTTCCGTGAGCGGGTCGATGCGGCCGGGGTCCGACACCCACAGGGGGCCCTGGATGCCGTGGTACTCGTCGTTGATCTTGGTGTTGCGCTCCATGCCGCGGAAGCTTGGCAGCACGTCCGCGTAGGACCACCCGCTGTTGCCGCCCAAAAACTCGTCCCACCCGTCGTAGTCTTCGCGCTGCCCGCGCATGTAGACCATGGCGTTGACCGAGCTGCCGCCGCCGAGCAGCCGCGCCTGCGGGATGACCGGCGCGCGGCCGTCGAGCTGCGCCTGGGCCACGGTCGCGTGCATTTCCAGGTAGTCCTCGCGGGCGAGGTACTTCATGTAGCCCGCGGGCAACTGCATGACGGGCGGCTGCCGCTCCTGGCCGCGCTCGACGAGCAGCACGCGCGCGCCCCGGTCCCGCACGAGGCGGGTCGCGGCCACGCAGCCCGCCGAGCCGCCGCCCACGATGATGTAGTCGTACCCGTCCGCCATCGGTCCCCGGACAACGTATCGCGCGCCCCGGGACCGCTCTACAGCAAACCGGGCCGGTTGACAGCGGACCCGTGCCGCGTCCCGCGGCTCAGGGGATGGCGGGCGGCACCATGAGGCCGCCATCCGTCCACAGCGCGTTGAGCCCGCGCGGCAGCTTGAAGTCGGAGGCCGAGCCCAGGTCGCGCTCGTAGATCTCGCCGTAGTTGCCCACCGCGGCCACGACCCGGGCGCCCCAGCCGCGGTCGACCAGGGACGGGTCGATCCCCGTCAGCACGCCGCCCAGCGGCCGCAGCACGGGGTCCTCCGTGGTGGACAGGGTCGCGGCGGTGGCCTTGGTGACGCCGCGGCTCTCGGCCAGCAGGGGCGCGGTCGTCGCGGCCTCGACCACCTCCGCCCAGGCGGGGTCGCCCGGCGCGACGGCGGGCGCCATCGGGATCACCGACAGGCGGTCGGGCAGCAGAACGAAGTCCTCGGTCAGCGCGTGAAAGGAGGAGCGGCCCGCCGCCAGGCGCGAGACCGGCCCGAACAGCGCGTCGCAGGCCTGCCCCGCCACGGCGGCCAGCATCTCGCCGCGTTCCTCGAAGTCGAACCGCCGGACCGCGACGTGGCGGCGGGCCGCCTCGCTGTCGAGCACGCCGCCCTCGGGCGAGGAGGCCACGTAGCAGATGAGCTTCTTGTCGAGGTCGGCGAAGCGGGCGATGCCGGCGTCCTTGTTGACCAGGACGCCGTCGGCGTCGAAGAAGACGGGGTGCGTGAAGCTGGCGCCGAACGCGACGCCCGAGGCCGTCGAGGGCGTGGCGCCCATCAGCACGTCGACCTTGCCCGCCCGGAGCGCCTCGAACCCGGTCAGCTCGGAGGGGAACTCCGCGTACTGCCCCTTGTCGGCACTGCCCAACACGGCCGCCGCGATGCCCCGGCACAGGTCGCTGTTGAAGGCGGGCATGGCCGCGTGGGCGTCCTCCTTGTTGAAGTCGTCGGGAGGGGTCACGGCGCCGCAGATCAGGGAGCCCCTCGCCTTGACCCGGTCGAGCACGGCGCCCGCCCGGGCCGGCGCCGGACCGGCGGCGCTCCACGCCGCGAGAGCGGCCGCGGCGGCAACCATCAAACCGTGACGCATGCGACGTCGTCCTTCGCGCGTGAACAGAAACGCGGCCGGGCGGGAAGCCCGGCCGCCGGAGCCGGTGCGGTCCCGGGCCGTTACGGCGTCCAGGTGCCGGAGGTCGGGATGCCGGGGGTCGCGGTGGGCCGCGGGTTGAAGTCGGCCGGCGGCGGGTCGATCGGCTTGCCGTTCACGTAGTCGGTGGGCGTGATGCCCAGCGCCTTGCAGCCGTTGCCGCCGTAGTGCGGCAGGGTGGTGACGGTGGAGGCCGGGATGGTGGCGTAGCTCGGCGGCAGCGGGGGCAGCAGGCCGAGCAGGCGGTTGTTGTCGAAGGCCTCGCTGAGGTCGCTCATGGCGACCACCTTGTCGCTGTCGGCCGGGCCCAGGCTCGCCTGGCCGTAGAGCGCCCTGCCCTGCTTGCGCGCGTAGGCCTCGTCCGGAAGCTCGGCCAGCGGCGTCAGGGAGAACAGGTTGTTGATGAACTTGATGATGGAGGAGTGCTCGGCGTACTGGTCCAGCACCGTGTGGGCCTGGGCGTAGGGCGAGATCACGAGGGCCGGGATGCGCTGGCCGCCCGCGTAGGCGCCCCCGTCCGGCGCGAAGGAGCGCGGCGAGAAGGCCGCGTGGTCGTAGAAGCCCGACGTCTCGTCGTAGGTGATGACGATGGCGCTGTTCTTCCAGTACGGGCTCGCCGCGATGGCGTTGATCTCGTCGGCGAGCAGCGCTTCGGAGATCTGCGAGTCCGAGTAGGCGGGGTGGTCGTCGTTGCCCGCGAAGGCGGCCTGGACGGTCGGGTTGGGGTCGACCGGCTTCAGCCCGTCGAGGTTGTTGAACCCGCCGCGCAGGTAGATGACGGCGTTGTCCGCCGGCAGGGCCCCGTTGCCGATGTCGCGGAAGAAGTCGTTCAGCCCGTGCAGGTGGAGCTGCTCCTTCGGGTTGTCGCCCACGTAGCCGAAGTATTGCGGCCCGTTGTGGTGGACGATGTAGCTCGAATGGCTGGACGGGCCCGCAGGGTCGAAGGGCTCGTGGTCGTAGCCTTCCTGGTACCAGCCCCAGGGGACCTGGGTGTGGTTGGCGCCGGCGATGAACTTGATGTCGTCCTGGACGTCGAGCAGGTCCATGGCCGGGTTCTCGTCCGACTTGATGATGGACTCGATCTTCGGGCCCATGAAGGACAGGGGCAGCGACGCGTAGGTCTGGGCGGGGGCCGGGGTGTTGGGGTTCTCGTCCTGGCCGTAGGCCGGCTTCTTGGCGGCCGTGTCGAGGTTGGAGCCCGGGAACGGGCCGGGATCGCCGGTCACGGGTTCGGACGCCGCCTGGTTGGGGTGGAGCACCCACTGCGTTTCGCCGGCCTGGCCCGCGATCATGGCGATGGCGTTGGGCGTGGACGGCCCGTCCACCGTCATGTGGAAGTTGTCCATCAGCGCGAAGCGGTCGGCGTAGCGCCACATGAAGGGGACGGTGTCGCAGTCGACGTGGCTCATCACGACCTCGCCCGCCTGCTTCTGGGCCAGCGTCGGGTTGGTGGTCGGCGGCAGCATCGTAGACTTGGCTACGATCTGCCCGTTCAGCGTGGTCAGCCCCTCGTTGTCGAGGGCGAAGCGGTCGAGGCGCGTGACGTTGTTGTTGTTGAGGTCGATGCCGATGTCGATGCCGGTGTGGCTGTGGTCGACGTCGGCCAGGTCCTCGGGGTAGAGCGGGACGGTCTTGCCGTTGACGTCCTTGACGGTCTTGGTCACCAGGAACGGCGAGATGGTGCCGACCGAGCCGTCCGTGTTGACGATGCGCTGCACGAAGCCGGGCGTCTTGTTCGAGGACTGCGAGAACAGCCCGTTGGCCCCCGGGAAGGTGCCGAAGTACCCGTCGAAGCTCCTGTTCTCCTGGAACAGAACAAAGACGTACTTGATCTTTTCCTTCAGCAGGGCGTGCTTGGCGTAGGGCGGCAGGTCGCGCTGCTTGGACGGCCGGCTCGCGAGCGCCTCCACCTCGCCGCTGCTGGCGGGCTGGGGCGTGACGGAGGGCGTGCCGGCGGTGGCGTCGGGCACCACGACCTGGGCGCTGGCCAGCGGCGCGTGCAGGAGGCCGAGCACGGTCAGGAGGGCGGTCGAGGAGCGCAGGGCTCGGGCTGGTCGCATAAAGGGCTCCGATCATCGGACGGCCGCGGTTCGGGCGAGGCCGCGACGCGTCGAGCGCAGTTGCGACGCGGTTCGTAACACGGTGATGACGGTCAGCCGCTCTCGGGACGCTCGCCTCCGCCGCGGCCGGCGCTCGAAATGACGCAGCGGCATGACGGCCGTTGGTCTGGCTCCGCGGCGCTCCGACCCTACCTTTGCGGCAGATGTCGGAACCAAGCGAGGTCATTCACCATGGTGCCGCACGGCGAGCGCTATCGGACTGACGGCAGGTTGCGCGCGGTCGCGCGGGCCGCCGCGGTGCTCGCGGCCGCGCTCGCGCTGTCGGGCTGCGAGGCGTCCGTGCTGGATCCCGCGGGGCCCGTCGGGGCCGCCGAGCGGACCATGCTGATCGACTCGGTCGTCATCATGCTCGCGATCGTCGGGCCGATCATCGTGGCGACGCTGGGCTTCGCCTGGTGGTACCGCGCCTCCAACCCGAAAGCGCGCTACCGGCCGGACTGGGCCTATTCGGGCCGCATCGAGCTCGTGGTGTGGAGCGTCCCTCTGCTCACCATCACCTTCCTGGGCGGCATCGCCTGGATCGGCTCGCACATGCTGGACCCGGCCAGGTCGCTCGACTCCAAGGTGAAGCCGCTCGACGTCGAGGTCGTGTCGCTCGACTGGAAGTGGCTGTTCATCTACCCGGCCCAGCACGTGGCGTCCGTCAACGAGGTGGTGGTGCCGACCGGCACGCCCGTCCACTTCACGCTGACCGCCTCCAGCGTGTGGGACTCGTTCTTCGTGCCCCAGCTCGGCTCCATGATCTACACCATGAACGGCATGGCGACGCAGCTCAACCTGCAGGCCGACCGCGAGGGGAGCTACCACGGCCTGTCCACGCACCTGAGCGGCGACGGCTTCTCGGACATGCACTTCGAGCTGAAGGCCGTCGGGGGCGACGCCTTCGCGGCCTGGGTCAAGGGCGCGCAGACGGCCGACGGCGGCAAGCCGCTCGACGAGGCGGCCTACACCGAGCTCGCCAAGCAGAGCATCGCGGACCCGCCCCGCACCTACGCCTCCGTCGACCCCGACCTGTTCAACAAGATCGTCTCGCTCAAGCTCCCGCCGGGCCCGGGGCCGCACGACGGCCCCGCCGCGCCCGCCAACGTCACGCCCAAGGGTGGATCATGACCGTGTTCGGCTCGCCCCTCCTCGGCAAGCTCACGCTCGCCGCGGTGCCCATCGACCAGCCCATCGTGATGGTGGCGGGCGGCGTGGTCGGCACGGCCTTGATCGGCGTCACGGCCTGGGTCGTGCTGGGTGGCCACCTGCCCTACCTGTGGAAGGAGTGGATCACCTCCGTCGACCACAAGCGCATCGGCATCATGTACACGCTGCTCGCGCTGGTGATGCTGCTGCGCGGCTTCTCGGACGCGCTGCTCATGCGCTCGCAGCAGGCGGTGGCCTACGACGCGCCGGGCTTCCTGCCGCCCGAGCACTACAACCAGATCTTCTCCGCGCACGGCACGCTGATGATCTTCTTCGTGTCGATGCCGTTCCTGATCGGGCTCATGAACTTCGTGATCCCGCTCCAGCTCGGCGTGCGCGACGTGGCCTTCCCCACGCTGAACTCGGTGTCCTTCTGGCTGACCGCCACGGGCGCACTGCTCGTCAACATCTCGCTGCTGGTGGGCGAGTTCCAGCGCACGGGCTGGCTGCCCTACCCGCCGCTGTCCGAGATCACCTACTCGCCGGGCGTGGGCGTCGACTACTGGCTGTGGGCGCTGCAGATCTCGGGCGTGGGCACGCTGCTGTCGGGCATCAACCTCGTCACCACCATCCTGAAGATGCGGGCGCCGGGCATGAGCTACCTGCGCATGCCCATGTTCTGCTGGACCTCGCTCGCCTCCAACCTGCTGATCGTGGCGGCCTTCCCCATCCTGACCGCGACGTCAGCGATGCTGCTGCTCGACCGCTACCTCGGCTTCCACTTCTTCACCAACGAGGCCGGCGGCAACTCGATGATGTTCATGAACCTCATCTGGGCGTGGGGGCACCCGGAGGTCTACATCCTGATCCTGCCGGCCTTCGGCATCTTCTCCGAGGTGATCTCGACCTTCTCGGGCAAGCCGCTGTTCGGCTATCGCTCGATGGTGCTCGCCACCATGGGCATCTTCGTGCTGGCCTTCATGGTGTGGCTCCACCACTTCTTCACCATGGGGGCGGGCGGCGACGTCAACGGCTTCTTCGGCGTCACCACCATGATCATCGCGGTGCCGACCGGCGTGAAGGTGTTCAACTGGCTGTTCACGATCTACGGCGGCCGGGTGCGGCTGCATTCCACCATGCTGTGGTCGCTGGGCTTCATCGTCACCTTCGTGATCGGCGGCGCCACGGGCGTGCTGCTCGCGGTGCCGCCGGCCGACTTCGTCCTGCACAACTCGCTGTTCCTGGTGGCGCACTTCCACAACGTCATTATCGGCGGCGTGCTGTTCGGGGCCTTCGCGGGCTACACCTACTGGTTCCCCAAGGCGTTCGGCTTCAAGCTGCACGAGGGGTTGGGCAAGGCCGCCTTCGCGTTCTGGTTCGTGGGCTTCTACGTGGCCTTCATGCCGCTCTACGTGCTGGGCCTGCTCGGCATGACGCGGCGGATGCAGCACTACGACGTGGCGGCCTGGCACCCCTGGTTGCTGGTGGCGGCCGCGGGCGCAGCCCTGATCCTGGTCGGCATCCTGCTCCAGGTGGCCCAGCTCGCCCTCTCGATCCGCTGGCGGGAGTCCCTGCGCGACGAGACCGGCGACCCCTGGGACGGCCGCTCGCTGGAATGGGCCACCGCCTCGCCCCCGCCCGTGTTCAACTTCGCCGTGATGCCCCAGGTGAAGGGCGAGGAAGCCTACTGGAGCGTCAAGCAGGCCGCGCGCGAGCAGACGAAGCTGCGCGACGAGCCCGACTACGAGGCGATCGAGATGCCGCGCAACAGCCCCACGGGCTTCATCTGCGCCTTCTTCTCGACGATCGTGGGCTTCGCGATGGTGTGGCACATCTGGTGGCTGGCGGCCGTGGGCCTCCTGGGCGCCTTCGCGACCTTCGTGGTGTTCGCCTGGCGCGACCGCGTCGAGTACGACATCCCGGCCGACGAGGCGGCCCGGGTCGACCGCGCCAACCGGGCCGCGCGCTCCTACGCGCTCGCCCACGCGGGGCCGCTGCGATGAGCGACACCACCCTCACCAACCTGCTCGCCGACCCCTACCACCTCGGGCACGGCGAGGGCTCGCAAGCCCCCGGCCACGGCGAGGGGGGCCCCGCCTCCAAGCGCATCGTGGTGGGCTACGGGTTCTGGATCTTCCTGCTCTCCGACATCATCATGTTCTCGGCCTTCTTCGCCGCCTACGCGGTGCTGAAGGACGGCACCGCGGGCGGGCCCACGGGCCGGGACCTGTTCGACCTCCAGAACACCGCGATCGAGACCGGGTGCCTGCTGGCCTCCTCCTTCACCTGCGGCATGGCGAGCCTCGCCATGCAGGCCCGCCGGGCGTGGCTGTTCCAGGCCGCCATGGCGATCACCGCCCTGTTCGGGGCGGCCTTCCTGGCCCTGGAGATCACCGAGTTCGCCGGGCTGGTGGCGCAGGGCGCGGGGCCCACGCGCTCGGCCTTCCTGTCGGCCTTCTTCACGCTGGTGGGCTGCCACGGGCTGCACGTGACGGGCGGCCTGATGTGGCTCACCACCATGATGGCGCAGGTCCTCACCAAGGGGTTCCGGGCCGACATCATGCGCCGCACCCTGTGCTTCGCGCTGTTCTGGCACGCGCTCGACATCATCTGGGTGGCGGTGTTCACCGTGGTCTACCTGCTGGGGGTGATGGGATGACGGACACGCACGTCGGTGGCGACCGGCACCATTCCGACGTCGCGCCGGGGGACGAGCACGGCCAGGAGGACATCGGCGCGGGCGTCCGCGGTTACCTGATCGGCCTCGCCTTCGCGGTGCTGCTCACCGTCGCGTCCTTCTCCGTGCTGAAGACGAGCTACGTCTGGGCGCCCGCCATCCCCGTGGCGCTGATCGTCTTCGCGATCGCCCAGATGGGGGTCCACCTCGTGTTCTTCCTCCACATCACCACCGGGCCCGACAACACCAACAACGTCATGGCGCTGGCCTTCGGGGTGCTGATCGTCTTCCTGGTGGTGGGCGGCTCGCTGTGGATCATGGCGCACATGAACGCCAACATGATGCCCATGGACCAGATGATGCAGATGCAGCGCTGAGACGGGCTCGTCGCGCCTCCCGCGGAGGGTGTTGCCCTTCCGTCGCCCGCGCGGGAGAACGGGTCTGCCGGCCGGGGATGGCACACGCTTTGCCACCCGGGCCGGGCGGTTTCCGGAGGCGCTCGACGTGGTCCCCCAAAGCTTCGACCTGCAAAGCCTGCGCGCCTTCTACGCCGGGGGCGGCTCCCCCGTCGAGGTCGCGGAGGCGGTCGCGGCGCGGATGGCGGCCTATGCCGAGACGGACCCGGCGGTCTTCATCACCCCCGTGGCGCCCGGGGCCCTGCGCGCCGCGGCCGAGGCGCTCCTCGCCCGCGCGCCGGAGCCGAACGGCTTGCCGCTCTGGGGCGTGCCCTTCGCGGTCAAGGACAACATCGACGTGGCGGGCCTGCCCACCACCGCGGCCTGTCCCGCCTTCGCGTACCGGCCTGACGTCGACGCCGCCGTGGTCGGCCGCCTGCGCGCGGCGGGCGCGATCGTCACCGGCAAGACCAACCTCGACCAGTTCGCCACGGGGCTGAACGGCACGCGCTCGCCTTTCGGGGCGCCGCGCTCCGTTTTCGATCCCGCCTTCATCTCGGGCGGCTCCAGCTCCGGCTCGGCGGTCGCGGTGGCGGCGGGCCTGTGCGCCTTCGCGCTCGGCACCGACACGGCGGGCTCGGGCCGCGTCCCGGCCGCCTTCAACAACCTGGTGGGCCTGAAACCCACGCCGGGCCTGCTCAGCGCGGCGGGCACGGTGCCGGCCTGCCGCAGCCTCGACTGCGTGACGGTGCTCGCCCACTCGGTCGCGGACGCGGTGGCGGTGCGGCGCGCGGCCGAGGGTTTCGACGCGGCCGACCCCTTCTCGCGCCGTGCCGCGCCGGCCGGCCTCGGCTCGCCCCTTCGCGCGGGGGTGCTGGCGGGCGCGGAACGCGAGTTCTTCGGCGACGCGGACGCCGAGCGGCTCTACGACGAGGCGGTCGCGCGCGCCGAACGGCTCGGGGCCACGATCGTGCCCTTCGACTACGCGCCATTCCGGGAGGCCGCGGCCCTGCTCTACGAGGGCCCGTGGGTCGCCGAGCGTTTGGCCGCGGTGGAGGATTTCCTGGCGCGCCACGCGGACGCCGTCGAGCCCAGCGTGCGGGCCATCCTGGACGGCGCGCGCCGCTTCAGCGCGGCCGACGCCTTCAAGGGCCGCTACGCCCTGGAAGCGCTGCGGCGGCGCACGGACGCCGAATGGGCGAAGCTGGACGTGCTGCTGCTGCCCACCGCGCCCACCACCTACCGGGTGACGGCGGTGACGGCCGACCCGATCCGCCTCAACGCCAACCTCGGCCGCTACACGAACTTCGTGAACCTGCTCGACTGCGCCGCGGTCGCGGTGCCGGCGGGGTTCGGCCGCACCGGCCTGCCCGCGGGCGTGACGCTGGTGGGACGCGCCTTCACCGACGACGCGCTGGCCCCCTTCGCGGACGCCCTGCACCGCGCGGCCGGAACCGGCGCGGGCGCGCGCCGCGCGCCGCTCCCCGCGGCCTCGATGGAGCCGGGCCCGGCGGACCGCGTCAAACTCGTCGTGGTGGGCGCGCACCTGAGCGGCATGCCGCTCAACCCCGACCTGCTGGCGCTCGGCGCCCGGCTCGTCGCCGTCACCCGCACAGCGCCCGACTACCGGCTTTACGCCCTGCCCGGCACGGCGCCGCCCAAACCGGGGCTCCTGCGCGAGCCGGGCTTCGCGGGGCCGGGGATCGCGGCGGAGGTATGGGAGTTGGACCCCGCGGGCTTCGGCCGCTTCGTGGCTGGCATTCCCGCCCCCCTCGGCATCGGCCGGATCGCGCTCGTCGGCGGAGAGCAGGCGAGCGGCTTCCTGTGCGAGGCCCACGCGGTCGCGGGCGCGGAGGATGTGACGCGGTTCGGCGGCTGGCGGGCCTTCGTGGCGGCCCGCCGGCCGGCTTGAGGCGTCAGCGCCGGGCGCCGGGCGCGCCCGCGTTGTTCTGCTTGTGCCGCGGCGAGGGGTCCGCGTTGTTCTTGTTGATGCCGCCCGCCGCGTTGGTGTCGTTGAGCGTGTCGCCGGGGAAGGTGGTGTCGCCCTCGGCTTCCTCGATCTCGGCCTGCGAGGCGCCCTTCTGCGGCAGCGCCGTGGTGCCGCCGATCATCGGGTTCGCCTTCAGGTCGGCGTCGGTGGGGACGTCGGTCTTGATGTGCTTGTTGGTCATCGGCTCGTCCTCAGTGGGCCTTGTCGCCCTTGGGCGGGTGCTTGGTGGCGTCCTTGGGGTGGGTGTGGTGGCGGTTGCCGGGGTCGACCGGTTGCGTGGCTTCGCTCGGCTTCTTGGCGTTCTCGTGGGAGGCACCCGGTCCGCCCTGCCTGATGCTGGCGGGCGTCTTGGACGAGGTCGACATGATCGCTCGGTTCCTTGTTTCGGCTTGCCGTCAACCCCGATGCCGCGCCATTGGTTGAGCGGGTGCGACGCGAAAGCCCGGGGTCCGGCGCTTGCATCGCGCTTTCGCCCGCCGAGGACAGGACACCATGCCCATCAACAACCGCATCGCCGCCTTTCACGCCGACATGGCGGCGTGGCGCCACGACCTGCACCGCCACCCCGAACTGGCGCTCGAAGAGCACCGCACGGCGGGTTTCGTCGCCGCGAAGCTGCGGGAGTTCGGCTGCGACGAGGTCGCGACGGGCCTCGCCGGCACGGGCGTCGTGGGCGTCATCCGCGGGCGGGAGCCGGGCGGCGCCATCGGGCTCAGGGCGGACATCGACGCGCTGCCGATCACGGAGGCCACCGGCCTGCCCTACGCGTCCGCGACGCCGGGCGTGATGCACGCCTGCGGGCACGACGGGCACACGGCCATGCTGCTGGGCGCCGCGCGCTACCTCGCCGAGACGCGCAACTTCGCGGGCACCGTTTACGCGATCTTCCAGCCGGCCGAGGAGTTGCACGGCGGCGGCGGCATCATGGTGCGGGAAGGGCTGTTCGAGCGCTTCCCCATGGACCTGGTGTTCGGCCTGCACAACTGGCCGAACGAGCCCGCGGGCACCTTCGCGTGGCGCGTCGGCCCCACCATGGCGGCGGTCGCCAACCTGACGATCGCCGTGCTGGGCAAGGGCGCGCACGGGGCCCAGCCCCACAACGGCGTCGACCCGATCGTGGTGGCGGGCGCGATCGTTTCCGCGCTGCAGTCGGTGGTGGCCCGCAACGTCCAGCCCACCGACACCGCCGTTGTGACGATCGGCGAGATCAAGGGCGGCAACGCCTTCAATGTCATCCCCCCGACCGTGACGATGCGCGGCACCGCGCGCTGGTTCGAGCCCGCCGTGGGCGACCTGCTCGAAGCCGCCGTGTCCCGCGTGGTGCGCGGCACCGCGGACGCCTTCGGGGCCGCCGCGACCGTCGATTTCGCCCGCACCTACCCGGCCGTGGTCAACGACGCGGAGGCGACCGGCATGGCGCGAACCGCGGCCGAAGCCGTGGTGGGGGAAGGGCGCGTGGTGCCGCTGGAGCGGCCCACCATGGGGAGCGAGGACTTCTCCTTCATGCTCAACGCCAAGCAGGGCAACTACATCATGCTGGGCGCCGGGCGGACGGGGGCGGACGTGCAGGTCCACAGCCCCGACTACGACTTCAACGACGACCTCCTGCCCGTGGGCGCGAGCTACTGGGCGACGCTGGCCGAACAGCGCCTGCCGCGGGCGGGTCGGTGAGCCGGGACGGGCCGGACGTGGCGACCGGACCATCTCCGCGAACCCTGCTGGCCGGCCAAACGATCTTGGTGACGGGAGCCTCGGGCGCGATCGGGGCGGCCGTGGTCGAGGCCCTGGCGGCCGAGGGCGCGCGGCCGGTCATCCACTACGCCCGCAACCGGGCGGGGGCCGAGGCGCTGCTCGCCCGCGTCGGCGGCGCGGGGCTGCTGGCCCAGGCGGACCTCGGCGACGCGGACGGCCCCGCCCGCCTGTGGGACGCGGCGCTCGCCGCGGCGGGCCGTATCCACGGCCTGGTCAACAACGCCGGGATCCGCACCACGGTCGCGGTCGAGGACGACCTCGCCCGCTGGCGCGCGGTGTGGCGCAACGAGTTCCAGGTCAACCTCCAGGCCGCGGCCGACCTGTGCCGGTCCGCCATCCTGCACTTCCGCGCCCACGGCGGCGGACGCATCGTCAGCATGGCGAGCCGGGCCGGCCAGCGCGGCTACGTGGCGGACGCGATGGCCTACGGGGCCTCGAAGGCGGCGCTCGGCAACCTGACCAAGTCCATCGCCCGCAGTTTTGGGGCGGAGAACATCATCGCCGTGGCGGTCGCGCCGGGCTGGGTCGAGAGCGACATGGCCACCGCCTACATGGCGCGGGCCGGGACGCAGGCCGCCGTGGGCGACATCCCGATCGGCGCGGTGGCCACCCCCGCGGAGATCGGCGAGCTGGTCGCCTTCGCGATGCGGAGCACGCAGCGCTCCCTCAACGGCGCGACGCTCGACGTGAACGGCGGCAGCTACGTCAGGTAAGCGGCGGCCGCGGACAGTCCCGCGCCGAAAGGACGTCGAACGGATGCAAGGGCCCGAGCCCCACGTCTTCGCCCCCGACGGCCGTTTCCCGAACTCGCGCCTTCCCGCGCTGGTGTACAGGGCGGCGCTGCCGGCCGATGCCGGCGCCGTGACGCGCGCGCCTTCGCGGCGAACGGCTGGTCCGACGCGTGGCGCGACGGCATCTTCCCGTTTCACCACTTCCACAGCAACGCGCACGAGGTGCTGGCCATCGCGGCGGGCGCCGTGCGCGTGCTGCTCGGCGGCCCGGGCGGCCGGACGGTGGCGCTCGAAGCCGGTGACGCCGTGGTGATCCCGGCCGGGGTGGCGCACCGCAACGTGGGGCAGGCGGGCCCGCTCGCCGTGGTGGGCGCCTATCCCGGGGGCGCGGGCTACGACCTCAGGCGAGGCGACCCGGCGGAGTTCGCGGCCGCGGCGCGGGCCGCCGCGGCGGTGTCGCCCATCGTCACGGACCCGGTGTTCGGCGGCGAGGGTTTCCTCCGCGCGCTCTGGGACGCGGCCGTCAGCGCGTGAAGCGGGCCGGGTCGAAGGGTTTGAGCGGCACGGAGCCGGCCCGCCCGTCCACGATGAGCCCGGCCAGGGCTTCGCCCGTCGCGGGGCCGTTCAGGATGCCCCACACGCCGTGACCCGTCGCGACGTAGGCGCCCGCGAGGCCCGGAACGGGGCCGATCAGGGGCAGGCCGTCGCGCGTGATCGGCCGGAAGCACGCCTGACGCGCGAGGACAGGGCTGCGCGCCAGAACCGGCGAGGCCGCGGCCGCGACCGCGCGCAGCCGCTCGGGGACGCCGGGGTTCGGCGCGACGTCGGCCGGGTCGGCGGGCAGCGGCGTCCGGCTGTTGAGGCCCGCCACGTAGGTGGTGCCGTCCGCGCGGGGGAAGATCTCCGGCGCGCAGGTCTCACCCGCGGCGTCGCGGTGTTCGAGGAACAGCGCTTCCGGCGGCAGCGCGTCGCCCGTGTCGAAGACGAGGCTGTGGCCCTTCAGCGCGTAGACGTCGGGCAAGGGCATCCAGGCCCCCGCGCGCCGCGACCACGGCCCCATGGCGATCACCACGGCGTCGGCCGCGAGCGGCTCGCCGTCGACCTCCGCACCCGTGACACGGCTCCCCGTCCGGTCGCGCAGCAGGCCGGTGACCTCGCCCCGGCGCAGGTCCGCCCCACCCGCCTCCGCGCCGCGCATCAGCGCCTCGGTGAGGCGGCCCGGGTGGACCTGCGCGGTGTCGGCCGTGGAGCCGAGCTGCCCGTCCAACGCGACCTCGGCCGCGAGCCAGGGCCGCCCGGGGCCGCCGGGCCCGGGTCGCCGGCCGGACGCGAGCGCGCCGCCGAACGTGTCGAGCCGGCGGTAACCCCAGTTCCCGTCGAGCTCGGCCGTCAGCGCCTCGTGGAGCGCGAAGCTGCGCCGGGCGAGCGGCCCGACCGGGGTGCCGTCGCACCAGCCCGCGGCCAGAAAGCCGCCGCCCTTGCCGGAAGCCGCGCAGGCGAGGCCGCGCCGCTCGACGACCGTGGCCGCCACGCCGCGGCGGGCGAGATAGTAGGCGACCGAGGCCCCAGGATGCCGCCGCCGCAGATCAGAACGCGCATGAGGGTCCCGCAGGCGCCCGGGACGAGCGCTTTCCGCCCGTGGATGTCGGCGGTGGGTCGCGCCGTTCAAGACGGCCCTGCCGCGGCAGGCGGGGCGCCCCCGCGCCGTCCCACGCGCCCCAGCCACGCCCGCACGCCGTCGAGCCCGCGGAAATGGCCGAGGCTGCGCGCGAGGATGCCCGCGTCCCTGTCGGCGTGGCTGCCCCGGTCGACGTGGCTCACAAGCCCGGGTTTCGGAAAGGTCGCGACCTCCGGCATGAGGCTCCGCGCCGCCAGCACCGCCATGTCTTGGGCAGGCGGGCGCCGGGGCCGCCGCGAAAGCGGCACCGGACCTCGGCGCGACGCCGGTCTGGTGCTTGACCGAAACCTCGCCGCCCCGCGCCTCGCGCCGCCGGACGGCCGCGCCGCCCGCTGTCGCCGTCGGCGCGCACGGGCGCCCCTGCCACACCAGTCCCGAGGTCGTTGAGGAGGGGGCCGAGGGTGGGGGCCGCGAACGCCGCACCGCGAGGTGACGGGACGGCGCGGTCGTGGCGCGCGGCCGCGGCTCAGGCCTGGGCGAGCGCCGCAGCAGCAGCGCGATCGCGGCCGTGTTGAAGCCGATGCCGTGTTGAGCCGCTTCACGCCGTAGGGCGCGAGACGCCCTTGATCGCCAGCATGGCGGTCAGGATCTGCGTTTCGGTGATGGCGGCGGGGTCGCGCGTGAACAGCGGCTCCACGAAGAAGGGCTTGCCGGCCTCCACCACGAAGTGGACGCGGTCGCCGGGGATGTCGACCCGCGGCACGCGGTCCACGCAGCGCTCCACCTCGGCCACCACGAGGCCGTCCTTGAAGGCGGTGGCCTCCACCACGGTGGGCGTGTCCTCGGTGTTGGGGCCGGTGTAGAGGTTGCCGTCGCGGTCGGCGCTGACGGCCGCGATCAGCGCCACCCTGGGCGTCAGGTCGACGAAGTAGCGCGCGAACAATTCCAGGTAGGTGTGCACGGCCCCGAGCGCGGCGCGAGGCCGCCGCCGAACAGCATCCGCGCGACGCGGCCCGACTGCGGGCCCGACTAGGCGAAGTCGAGCTTGCTCGCGACGCCGGTCTCGAACACGTCGAGGTGCTCGGGCAGCACCACGCCCGCCTGCACCATGTGCAGCCCGTGCACCTTGGCGGGGTCGACGGCGGCGAGCGCGCGGGCCAGCAGGTCGGCCTGCTTCCAGCTGTCGCCCTCCAGGCAGACGCGGTCGAAGGGGCGCAGCACGGCTTCGAGCAGCGCGCTGGCGTCGGCGGCGCGGACGCGCTTGCCGTCCGCGAGGGCAGCCCCCGCGGCGAGCCGCTCGTCCCGCTCCGTCCTGCCCTTGGTCCGGTCGGTCATGGCTGGGGACGCGCCCTGGTTGGCCCCCGGCACCCTAGCGCGGGTCGTTTCCCGTGCAAAGCGTACGCGCGGGAGGAGGCCGGGACGGTCGTGCGTACAAGATTGCGCGCCCGTGCCGCTCGTGTATTCTCCCTGATCGTCAAGGGATCAACAAGGGTCCGCACTGGGGAGGGTTTCGGTCCATGGCCTCGCTTGCCGACGCGCGGACGACCCCGCGCCGCGCCCCCGCGCGGACGCCGCTCAACCGCCAGCAGATCACGGGCTTCTGGGCCGCCTGGGCGGGCTGGCTGCTCGACGGGATGGACAGCGTGATCTACGCGCTGGTGCTGGGCCCCGCCCTCACCGAGCTGCTGCCGCGCTCGGGCATCGCGGCCAACCCCGCCAGCGTGGGGTTCGCGGGCTCGGTCCTGTTCGCGCTGTTCCTGGCGGGGTGGGGCCTGTCCTTCATCTGGGGACCGCTCGGTGACCGCTTCGGGCGCACCCGCACGCTGGCCTTGACCGTGCTGATCTACTCCGTCTTCACGGGCGTCGCGGCGCTGTCGCAGAACGTCTACGAGCTGGCGCTGTTCCGCTTCCTGGCCGGCATCGGCATCGGCGGCGAATGGGCCATGGCGGGCACCTACGTGGCGGAAGCCTGGCCCGAGGACCGGCGCAAGATGGGGGCGGGCTACCTCCAGAGCGGCTACTACTTCGGGTTCTTCGTGGCGGCGGGGCTCAACTTCACGATCGGGGCGAGCTTCGGGTGGCGCGCCATGTTCCTGTGCGGGCTGTTCCCCGTGGTGGTGTCGCTGTTCACCCTGCTCAGGGTGAAGGAGCCCGAGCGCTGGGAAGCCAGGCACGCGACGGCGCCGGCCGCACACCCGCTGCGCCTCATCTTCTCGCCCGCCTACCGCCGCCGGACGGTCGTGATGTCGGCGCTGCTGACGGTCGCCATCATCGGCCTGTGGGCGGGCAGCGTCTACGTGCCGACCGCCATGATCACGCTCGCCAAGGCCGCGGGCTACGCGCCCGCCGCGGCGGTGCGCTTCGCGTCGTTCGGCACGGGCGTGCTGTCGGTCGGCACGATCCTGGGCTGCCTCGTGCTGCCGGCCGTGGCCGAGCGGATCGGGCGGCGCCCGACGCTTGCCGCGTATTTCTCCGGCATGCTGGTGCTCATCGCGCTCGCCTTCGGCTGGGCCTTCTACCTGCCCACCGGCCAGGCCCTGCCGGTGTTCACGGTGCTCCTGTTCCTGCTCGGCTTCGCGGGCGCGAACTTCGCCCTGTTCAGCCTGTGGCTGCCGGAACTGTTCGGCACGGAGGTGCGCGCCACCGCCTTCGCGTTTTGCACCTCTGTCGGGCGCTTCGTGGGCGCCGGGGTCAACTTCCTGCTGGGGGCCGCGGTGCTCCGCATGGGGACGCTCGGCACGCCCGTGGCGTTGACCGCGCTGGCCTTCGTGGCCGGCCTGCTGCTGATCCCGCTCGCGGCGGAAACGCGGGGCCGCGTGCTGCCGAGCTGAAGCGACCGGCCGGAAGCAGAGGCGTCGACCTCGCCCCGCCGGGTCGCCATCATGCCCGGCAGACCACGCCAAAGCTGCCCCAGGCCGTTGCCATGCCGAGCGGACGCGATCGTGACAACGGGACGGGAGCGGCCAACGGCGCGGGCCGCGAGCGCGGGCTCCTGTCCGCGCAGATCCGGCGGGCGCTGACGGACGAGATCACCTCCGGGCAGCTTCCGGCGGGCACGGCGCTCGACGAGCAGCAGCTCGCGGGCCGCTTCGGGGCCTCGCGCACCCCGGTGCGGGAAGCGCTCCATCACCTGGCCACGAGCGGGCTCGTCGAGATCCGGCCGCGCCGCGGCGGCATCGTGGCGCGGCTCACGCCCGAGCGGGTCATGGAGATGTTCGAAACCTCCGCCGAGGTGGAGGCGCTCTGCGTGCGGCTCGCGACCTACCGGATCACCCCGCTGGAGCGCGGGCGCCTGGCGGAGCTGCACGACGGTTCGGCGTGCTTCGTCGCGGACGGTGACGTGAACGGCTACGACGGCTTCAACCGCGCCTTCCACGACGGCCTCTACGCCGCGACCCACAACGGCTTCCTGGCCGATCAAACGACGGCGCTCCGGGCGCGCCTCGAAGCCTTCCGGAGGACGCAACTGCGCGACGAGGGGCGGCTCGCGGCCTCCCGGGCCGAGCACGGCCACATCCTGGCCGCCATGGCCGAAGGCGACGGCGAGGCGGCGGGCCGCCGGATGCGCGCGCACATGCTCAACGCCGCGAGCGCGCTCAGCCGCTACATCGCGGGCCGCGGCGAGGGGTGAGGCAGGGTCCCGGGAGGGCCGGGCGGGCGGGTTGCGCCGAGGTCGGCCGCCAGGTCCGCCTCGTCGAACGCGACGCCGCGGAACGGGCCGTCGGTGGCGCCGTCCTGTTCGAGCCGCCGCAGCTGCACCCGCCGGATCTTGCCCGAGATGGTCTTGGGCAGCTCGGTCACGAACTCGATGCGGCGGACGCGCTTGTAGGGGGCCAGGCGCGCGTTGGCGTGGCGCAGCACCGCCACCGCCGTGTCGCGGGAGGGCGGGCTCGCGGCCGTCAGCAGCACGAAGGCCTTGGGCACGGCCAGCCGGATCGCGTCGGGCGAGGGGATCACGGCGGCTTCCGCCACGGCCTCGTGCTCGATCAGCACGCTTTCCAGCTCGAACGGGCTGATCCGGTAGTCCGAGCACTTGAACACGTCGTCGGAGCGGCCCACGAAGGTGAGGCGCCCTTCGGCGTCCGCGAAGGCCGTGTCGCCGGTCCGGTAGAGGTCACCGTCCAGGCCGGCCGACGTGCCGTCGTCCTCCCGGTAGCCCCGCATCAGCCCGGCGGGGCGATGGCTGCCCAGCACGAGGCAGACCTCGCCCTCGGCGGCCTCGTTCCCCTCGGCGTCGACCAGCCGCACCGCGTAGCCGGGCAGCGGGTACCCCATGGAGCCGGGCGCGACGGCCTGGCCGGGCGCGTTGGCGATCTGGGCGGTGGTCTCGGTCTGGCCGTAGCCGTCGCGGATGGTCAGGCCCCAGGCCCGGTGGACGCGCTCGATCACCTCGGGGTTCAGCGGCTCGCCCGCCGCGCAGGCCTCGCGCAGGGCGGGCGCGTGGGCCGCGAGGTCCTCCTGGATCAGCAGCCGCCATACGGTCGGGGGCGCGCAGAAGGTGGTGGCGCCGCAGCGGGCCAGCTCGGCCAGCAGCGCCTTCGCGTTGAAGGGGGCCTGGTTGACGACGAGCACCGTCGCGCCCGCGGTCCAGGGCGCGAACAGCGAGCTCCAGGCGTGCTTGGCCCAGCCGGGCGAGGACACGTTGCAGTGGACGTCGCCCGGCTGGAGCCCGAGCCAGTACATGGTCGACAGCGAGCCCACGGGGTAGGAGCGGTGGGTGTGGCACACGAGCTTCGGCTTGGCCGTCGTGCCGGAGGTGAAATACAGGAGCAGCGGGTCGTCCGGCCCCGTCGGCCCGTCCGCCTCGAAGGTGGCGGGCTCCGCGAGGGCGTCGTCGTAGCCGTGCCAGCCCCTCCCCTCCCCCGGGCCGACCGCGATTCGCAGCACCTCGGGCCCCGCCAGGGCCTCGCAGCGGGCGAGCTGCCCGGGGACGGCCAGCACGGCGCGCACGCCCCCGCGCGCGAAGCGGTCGGCGAGCTCGGCTTCCGTCAGCAGCACGGTGGCGGGGACGACCACGAGGCCGAGCTTCATGGCGGCCAGCGTCGCTTCCCAGAGCGCGGGCGCGTTGCCGAGCAGCAGCAGCAGGTGGTCGCCCCGCCTCAGGCCGAGCCGCCGGAACGCGTTGGCGACCTGGTTCGAGCGCCCGGCCGAGGTCGAGGAAGGTCGCCTTCACCTCGGTTCCGGCAGCCGGGTCGACGATCCACAGCGCCGTCCGGTCGCGGCTCGCCGGGGCCGCGGCGAGTTCGGCGTCGAACCAGTCCAGCGCCCAGTTGAACGGCGCGGGGTCGGGCCACGCGAAGCCCGCCCGCGCCGCCGCGAGGTCGGTGCGGTTGGCCAGGAGCACGTCGCGGGCTTCCCGGAAATCAGGCATCGTCCCCCCTCCCCGACCATTTGCGCCTCTTGGTCCCGGTTCGGCGGCGCGCCGGCGGGCAGGCTTTTCGGCATGCACCCGCGACCGGCGGGGATCAAGCGCGCGGCTCGGGACCGGGCCGGGCCGGTTGCGCAAGCTTATGATTGCTGAAGTAGGGGCCGAGTCCGACCCGTTGTAGACTTTAACGAACTTGGCAGAGTGGTCCTGAGCAAGAGCACCGAATGTCCGGTCACGTCAGCGTCACAGACCTCGTGCGCAATTTCGCCGGTGCCTGCCGCGCACTGGTCCCCCACCTCGACAGAGCGCGCATCCCTTGGGCGGATCGCCAGCAGTATGACAATTGGGAGCGCGTCGCCGAAACCCTGTTCGTCAGCCTCGTTCTTGAACCGTGCCGCTTCCAGGCTGAGACCAGCTTCCCCCAAATATCCTTGATCCTGCGCCGCTACGGCTTCTCCGCAAGCGGTGAGAACGCGTTCCTCCATCTCGACGCGGGCGGGACCGCCGACTGCCGCTTCACTCAACTGCGCTCGGTAGACAGGCCGTTCGACTGCTGCGAGGGCGAAATTGGAGGTGAGCGGGTTCTGCGGCCGGTTGCGACGGCTAGTTTCTCCTTTGTGGTCGTGGGGCTTGATGGTCAACACCGCGAGATCAAAGCCGTGGCGCTCGACTTGTAAGTCCGCAAACCACTCAATGCAGCCGACGCGCGGATAAGTCTCTCAACCCGGCCTCCCGTCGCGAGCGGCCATCCTCACCCCCGAAACCGGGCGAGCCGGCCGACGGGCGTCCCCAGCACCTCGTCCTCGCGCATCACGGGGGTGCCGCGCACGATCGTGGCGACCGGCCAGCCGCGGACGGTCGTGCCCGCGAAGGGCGTCCAGCCGCAGGGCGAGGCGATCCAAGAGTCCTCGATCGTGCGGCGCCGGCCCATGTCGACCAGGGTGAGGTCGGCGTCGTAGCCCGCGGCCAACCGCCCCTTGCCCAAGAGGCCGTAGACCCGCGCGGGCCCCGCCGCCATCAGGTCGGCCAGGCGCGACAGGGTCAGCCGCCCGGCGCTGACGTGGTCGAGCATCAGGGGCAGAAGCGTCTGCACGCCCGTGAGGCCCGCGGGGCAGTCGGGCCAGGGCAGCGCCTTGGCGGCGCGGGGGTGGGGGGCGTGGTCGGAGCCAACCGTGTCGACCCTGCCGTCGGCCACCGCCGCCCAGCTCGCGGCCCGGTGCCGCTCGCCGCGGATGGGGGGGTTCATCACCCCAAAACCTCCGAGCCGGTCGTAGCAGTCGGGCGCCACCTGGGTCAGGTGGTTGACCAGCACCTCGACGGTGGCGAGGTCGCGGAAGTCGCGCAGGTAATCGAGTTCCTCGGCGGTGGAGACGTGCAGGATGTGGGCGGGCCGGCCGGTGCGGCGCGCCAGCGCCATCAGCCGCCGGGTCCCTAGGAAGGCGCATTCCTCGTCGCGCCACTCCATGTGGCTGCGGTAGGGCATGCCCGAGTGGAACAGGGGCCTGCGGGCCTGGAGCCGGTCCTCGTCCTCGCTGTGGAAGGCGATGCGGCGGCGCCCCGCGCGCATGATCCGCTCCAGGTGTTCGTCGTCCTCCACCATCAGCGTGCCGGTCGAGGACCCGGCGAAGACTTTTATCGCGCAGACGCCCGCCTCGGCCTCCAGGTCGGCCAAGTGGTCGATGTTGGTCTTGGTGCCGCCGACGTAGAGGCCGACATCGCACCAGCTCCGGCCCTCGACGTGGCGGCGCTTCCACGCGAGCCGCTCGGCATCGACGATCGGCGGGTTGGTGTTCGGCATGTCGAACACGGTGGCGATGCCGCCCAGCACCGCGGCCCGGGTCCCGGTTTCCAGCGTCTCGACGGCGGGGTCGCCGGGGTCGCGCAGGTGGACGTGGCTGTCGATCAGGCCGGGGAGCACGTGCAGTCCCCGCGCGTCGACCACCTCGCCGGCCTCGTCGCCCGCGAGAGGGCCGATCGCCGCGACGCGGCCGTCGCGCACGCCCACGTCGGCCCCCTCCTCGCCCCAGGGCAGGACGAGCGTGCCGCCGCGGATCATCAGGTCGTAGCGCATGGGAAACTCCCGTTCCGGGTCAGCAGCAGGCGAGCCGCAGGGCGCCGAGCGCCGCCGTCACGGCCCACTGGGTGGGTTCCACAACGGGCCGGCCGACCGCGTCCTCGACCGCCCGGCGGTGGCCCGCCATGCCCGCGCAGCCCAGCACGAGCACGTCGGCGCCCCGCTCCGCCGCGAGGCGGCGCCCCGCCTCGACCAACCGCGCCCGCACGGCCTCGCCCGCGGTCTCGGCTGCCGAGGCGTCGACCGGCCAGGACCCCGCGTAGCGCGCCGCGAGGCCCATCTGCCGGACGGCGCGCGCTTGGCGCGCCACGGAGCCCACGGACAGCGCGACGATGCCGAACGTCTCGCCCAGCGTCAGCGCGCGCAGCAGGCCCCATTCGGCGATGCCCATCACGGGACGGCCGCCCGCGGCTTCCCGCACCGCGTGCAGCCCGGGGTCGCTGAAGCAGGCCAGCACGAAGGCGTCCGAGGGGTCGCGTTCGACGAGGGTGCAGAGCGGCCCGACCGCGGCGTCGGCGTCCCGCTGCGTGGCGATGCCGGGCGGCCCGTCCGGCAGGCAGGCGACCGCGATCTCCGGCCCGCCCGCCATCCGCAGCGGCGCCACCGCGGCGTCGATGGCGGCCGTGACGGCGCGCGAACTGTTGGGGTTGACGACCAGGATGCGGGGAACGGTCATGGCGACGTCCTCGACGGCGGGACGGGTGGGTCAGGAGCGCGGCGCGGGCTCGACCACGCCGGCCCGCTCCGTGATGGCGCGGTAGTGCTCCGGGCGGCGGTGGGCCGCGAAGTCGAACATCTTGGTCTTGCCCTGCCGGCACAGGCCGAGGTCGCAGTCCGCGACCAGGACCTCGTCGCCGAGCGTTTCGGCCTCGGCCACGATCAAGCCGTTGGGATCGACGATGCAGGAGCCGCCGATCAGCCCGGACCCGTCCTCCACGCCCGCCTTGGCGACCGTCACGGCCCAGGTGGCGTTCATGTAGGCGTTGGCCTGCGCGACGAGCTTGGAATGGAAGGTGCGCAGCCCGGCGTCCTCCGTCGTGCCCCCGTTGGGGTCGTAGGCGGCGGAGTTGTAGCCCGCCAGCACCAGTTCGACGCCCTGGAGGCCGAGCACGCGCCAGGCCTCGGGCCAGCGCCGGTCGTTGCAGATCATCATGCCCAGGATCGCGCCGTGCCAGGCCGCGCCCGCCCGGAAGGCCGGGAAGCCGCCGTCGCCGTAGTCGAAGTAGCGTTTTTCGAGCTGCTGGAAGCGCGCGCCCTCGCGCGGCTCGACCGAGCCGGGCAGGTGGACCTTGCGGTAGCGGCCGAGAACCGTCCCGTCGGGCTCCACAGTCAGCGCGGCGTTGAAGCGCCGCCCCTCGGGGGTCAGCTCGGCGTAGCCCGCGTGGAAGCCGATCCCGAGCGCCCTGGCGCGGTCGAACAGGGGCTGCACGGCCGGGTTCGGCATGGCGCGCTCGAAATAGGCGTCGAGCGCCTCGCCCTCGACCAGCCAGCGGGGGAAGAAGGTCGTGAAGGCCAGTTCGGGGAACACGGCCAGGGTGGCGCCGCGCCCGGCCGCGTCCTCCAGCAGCGCCACCATGCGGTCGAGCGTTCGGGCGCGGCTGTCGCTTCTCTGCACGGGGCCCATCTGGGCGGCGGCGATCCGCAGGGTCCGGCTCATGATGGCTCCCGGGGGCGTGGCGGCGGGTCGCCCGCCGTCCGCGCGCGACCCTCGCACGGCGGGCCCGCGCGCGGCAATCCGCTCGGCTGCCGTGGCCGGGCCTCGCCCGCGGCGTCCGCCGTCCGACGCCGGGCCGGATGCGCCATCCGGCGTCGGATCGGGAACAGGACCAGCCCGGGGCCGGGCCCATGCTGGCCTCCATAAGAACCAAGGGAGGACAAGGTGGGCGACAACCGCGGCGTCGTTTACCTCGGCAAGGACCGCGTCGAGGTCCAAAGCATCGACGATCCCAAGATGGAGGCGCCGGACGGGCGCGCCATCACGCACGGCGTGATCCTGAAGGTGGTGTCCACCAACATCTGCGGCTCCGACCAGCACATGGTGCGCGGCCGCACCACGGCGCCCAACGGCCTCGTGCTCGGCCACGAGATCACCGGCGAGGTGATCGAGGCGGGCGCGGACGTCGAGACGCTCAAGACGGGCGACATCGTGTCGGTGCCCTTCAACGTGGCCTGCGGCCGCTGCCGGTGCTGCCGCGAGGGCAACACGGGCGTGTGCCTCACCGTCAACCCGGCGCGGCCGGGCGGCGCCTACGGCTACGTGGACATGGGCGGCTGGATCGGCGGGCAGGCCCGCTACGTGCTGGTACCCTACGCGGACTTCAACCTCCTGCGCTTCCCCGACCGCGCGCAGGCGATGGGCAAGATCCGCGACCTGACCATGCTGAGCGACATCCTGCCGACGGGCTTCCACGGCGCCATGACGGCCCGGGTCGGGGTGGGCTCCACCGTCTACGTGGCGGGCGCGGGCCCGGTGGGGCTCGCGGCCGCGGCCTCGGCCCGCATCCTGGGCGCCGCGGTGGTGATGGTGGGCGACTTCAACGCCGAGCGGCTCGCCCACGCGGCCAAGGTCGGCTTCACGGCGGTGGACCTCGCCAAGCACGACCGCCTGGGCGAGATGATCGAGGCCGTGGTGGGCGAGCCCGAGGTCGACAGCTTCATCGACGCGGTGGGCTTCGAGGCGCGCGGCCACGCGGGCGGCGAGCAGCCGGCCGTGGTGCTCAACCAGGCCATGCAGGTGACGCGCGCGGCGGGCTCGATCGGCATCCCGGGGCTCTACGTCACCGAGGACCCCGGCGCCGCCGAGGACGGGGCCAAGACCGGCAACCTCAGCCTGCGCCTCGGCCAGGGCTGGGCCAAGAGCCAGAACTTCCACACCGGCCAGACGCCCACGCTGCGCTACAACCGCCAGCTCATGCAGGCGATCCTGCACGACCGGCTGCCCATCGCGGACATCGTCAACGCCACCGTGATCCCGCTCGACCAGGCCGCGGAGGGCTACAAGTCCTTCGACGAGGGCGCGGCCAAGAAGTTCGTGCTGGACCCGCACGGGCTGCTGGCCGCCTGAGCGCGGCGGACCCGGCACCGCCGGGTTTGGGCGCGCGCGGAGTCGGGCTCCCGCGGTAGCCGCTGAGCCAACCGCCGCACGCGGATCGAGGTGCAGGTCTCCGCATTCAGGTTAACGTGATCGGCACCGAGCGATGCCCTTCTCCCGCCTCGGGCGGGAGAAGGTGTCCGAAGGACGGATGAGGGTGGGGCCACGCGCCGTGGGTAAACTCCTCATCTGGCCTGTTGGCCACCTTCTCCCCGCAAGCGGGGCGAAGGGCAGAACCGCCATGCCTCGACCCGGATCCCAAGCCTCGCGGGAAGACGCGCTCACGTTTACGGTCGCGGCCGCGCGCTCTATACCGGCCCGCGGGACGCCTCGGTCCCGCCCGATCCCGGAGCCCCTCGATGATCTCCGTCAAGCGCCTCGCGGTGGCCTTCGGCCTGCTGGCCGCCCTTGCCGCGTCCGCCCCCGCCCGCGCGGCGCAGACCACCGTCGCGGTGGCGGCCAACTTCACCGAGCCCGCCAAGAAGATCGCGGCGGCCTTCAAGGCGAGGACGGGCCACGAGGCCGTGCTGAGCTTCGGCTCGTCGGGGCAACTCTACACCCAGATCACCCAGGACGCGCCGTTCCAGATCCTGCTCTCGGCCGACGCCGAGCGGCCCGCGAAGGCCTTGAAGGACGGGCTCGGGGTGGAGGGCAGCCGCTTCACCTACGCGATCGGCACGCTGGTGCTGTGGAGCCGGACGCCGGGCCTGGTGAAGGGCGAGGACACGCTGAGAGCGGGCGACTTCAACAAGCTGTCCATCGCCAACCCCACCGCGGCGCCCTACGGCGCCGCCGCGGTGGAGGTGCTCAAGGCCCTGCACGTCTACGACGCGCTCCAACCCAAGATCGTGCAGGGCAACAGCATCGGCCAGGCGTTCCAGTTCGTGGACAGCGGCAACGCGGAGCTCGGCTTCGTGGCCCTGTCGCAGCTCGCGGCCGACGTGCCGGGCTCCCGCTGGGTCGTGCCGCAGGCGCTCTACACGCCCATCCGGCAGGACGCGGTGCTGCTGAAGAAGGGGGCCGACAGCGAGGCCGCGACCGCCTTCCTGGCCTTCCTGAAGGGGCCGGAGGGCCAGGCCATCGTCAAGGGCTTCGGCTACGGGGTCGCGACGCCCTGAGGCGCCGCCCGTGGGCCTGCCGTCCGACCTGTGGGCGCCGGTCGGCCTGACGCTGGCGCTGGCCACGCTGACCACGATCCTGCTGCTCGGGCTCGGCACGCCGCTCGCCTGGTGGCTGGCCCGGTCCGGATGGCGGTGGAAGGAATGGGTCGCGAGCGCGGTGGCGCTGCCGCTCGTGCTGCCGCCCACCGTGCTGGGCTTCTACCTGCTGGTGGCGCTCGGCCCCCAGGGGCCCGGCGGCGCGGTGGCGCGGTTCTGGGGCGGGCGCACGCTGGCCTTCACCTTCCCGGGCCTGGTGATCGGCTCGGTGGTCTATTCCATGCCCTTCGTGGTGCAGCCCATCCGCGGCAGTTTTGAAGCCGTGGGCAACCGGCCGCTGGAGGTCGCGGCCACGCTGCGGGCCTCGCCCGCGCGCGCCTTCTGGACCGTGGCGCTGCCGCTCGCCCGGCCGGGCCTGCTCACCGGCGCGGTGCTGGGCTTCGCGCACACGGTGGGCGAGTTCGGCGTGGTGCTGATGATCGGCGGCAACGTGCCCGGCCGCACGCAGGTGCTGTCGACCGCGATCTTCGACTTCGCGGAGAACGGCGACTGGGGCCATGCCAACCTGCTCGCGGGAGGCATGGCGGGCTTCGCCTTCGCGATCATCCTGGCCACCACCCTGCTCGGCCGGCGCGCGGCGCGGACCGCGTGAGCGGGGCCGCGGAGGGCCTGAGCGTTTCCTTCCGGGGCCGGCTGGGCGCCTTCGCGCTGGACGCGGCCTTCGCGGCGCCGCCGTCGGGCGTGACGGCCCTGTTCGGCCCGTCCGGCTGCGGCAAGACCACCGTGCTGCGCTGCGTGGCGGGCCTCCAGCGCCTCGCCGGGGGCGCCTGCGCGCTGGGCCGCGACGTTTGGCAGGACGGCAAGACCTTCCGGCCGCCCCACCGCCGCCCGATCGGCTACGTGTTCCAGGACGCGAGCCTGTTCCCGCACCTGAGCGTGCGACGCAACCTGCTCTACGGCGCGCGGGGGGCGGGCGCGGGCCCGCTCGGCCTCGCGGAGACGGCGGACCTGCTCGGGCTCGGGCCGCTGCTCGACCGCGCCCCGAGGCATCTGTCGGGCGGCGAGCGGCAGCGCGTGGCGATCGGCCGCGCGCTGCTGTCGCGCCCGGCGCTGCTCCTGATGGACGAGCCCCTGTCGGCGCTGGACCGGCAGGCGCGGGACGACATCCTGCCCTTCCTCGCGGGCCTGGTCGCGGCGCTGCGGCTGCCGATCCTCTACGTGACCCACGAGATGGCCGAGGTCGAGCGGCTCGCGAACCACCTCGTGCTGATGCGGGGGGGACGCGTGCTCGCCGCGGGGCCGCTGCAAACCCTGCAGGGCGACCCGTCGCTGCCGCTCGCGCTCGCGCGCGACGCCGCCGTCAGCCTGGACGCGCGGATCGAGGGTCACGACGCGGCCTACGGGCTGGTCGCGCTGGAGGTGGGGGGCGTGCGCTTCCTCGCCCCGGGCGCGTCCGGCCCCCCCGGGGCGCCGCGCCGCCTCCGGGTCGCGGCGGGCGACGTGAGCCTCGCGCGCGACCGGCCCGGGCCGAGCACCATCCTGAACGTCGTGCCCGTCCGCGTCCTGTCCGCGACCCCCGTGGGTCACGAGCTGCTGGCGACCCTCGCCCTGACGCCCGAGCCGTCCGGCCCGCGGCTGCTCGCGCGCGTGACGCGCCTGTCGTGGGAGCGGCTGGGGCTCGGGCCCGGCGACGCGGCGTTCGCGCAGGTCAAGAGCGTGGCGCTGGCGGAGCGCGACAGCCCGTGATCCGGCGGGCGGGGACCGCCTCAAACCCTCCCGGTCGGGGATCGGGGTCGGTCAGCGACCTTCCGGGCCCGGGTTGCCGGCCGTTTCCGGGAGCGGACCTCGATCGGCGACCGCCCCCAAACGAAGCGTCAGAATGGTCGCCGGCTCCGATCTGGACGCCGAGATCTCGAAATCCTCCTCACCTCGGGCCACGAAACCAAACCGTCTGTAGAAGGCTTGTGCGGGCTCGCTCGCATGCAGCACGCGAACCTCGAACTCGGCGTCCCCCTGCGCCTCGCCGAGCACCTTTTCCATCAGCGCCGATCCAAGACCGCGGCGCTGCCAATCGGAATGGACGTACACGCCCCAGACGTAGCACGTCCGCCCCCGCCAGCGCGCGATGAGTGTTCCGACGAGGGCGCCTTCGTGCCGGGCAACCGAGAGGACTTCGCCGTTGCCCGGCAGAAGGCGCGCGGCGCCGTCACGCCTCAAGGCGAGGCACATCTCCTCCGTGGCGGCCGGGCCGATCTGGCCGACATACGTGCTGCGCCAAACCAGCTGCCAAAACGCGGCCAGGTCCGACGCGTCGATGTCAGGGCTTGCCTCAAGGACGATCATGCGCGTTGCGGCCGGCGAGCGAAGGACGATGGGGTTCCGCGCCGGGTGCCTCGGGGTCTCGGCCCGGTGCGACGGCACCGCGCCTGATCCCTGCGCCATCCAGTCCGAAAAAGGCTTTACCGGCCCTCAACCGCCTCCGGCCGAGAAAGGTCCTCAGCCCGCCGCGCGCCCCGGCAGGCTCACGGGATCGCTTTCCAGGAGCGCGAACAGGACGTGGTCCTGCCAGCGGCCGTTGATGCGCAGGTAGGACCGCGCGACCCCCTCGCGCGAGAAACCCACCCGCTCCAGCACCCTGATGGAGGCGGCGTTGTGGACCAGGCAGGCCGCCTCCAGGCGGTGGAGGCGCAGGGTCCCGAAGGAGAAGTGCGCGGCGGCCCGCACGGCGCGGCTCATGGACCCGCGCCCGGCGTGGGGCTGGCCCATCCAGTAGCCGAGCGTGGCGGTCTGCGACACGCCGCGCCGCACCTGGCCGACGGTCAGGCCGCCCACCAGCACCTCGTCGTCGCGGAAGATCAGGAAGGGGTAGGCCTCGTCCTTCTCGATCTCCTCGGCCTGAGCCCGCACGCGGCGGCGGAAGGCCGCGCGGGTCAGGTCGTCGGAGGGCCAGATCGGCTCCCACGGCGTGAGAAAGGCGCGGGAGCGCTCGCGCAGCGCCGCCCACTGGTCGAAGTCGCGCATCTCGGCGGGCCGGAGCAGGACGCCGTCGCCGCGCAGGACGGTCGGGGGCTCCTGCGGCGCACCCACGCGGAACAGCGCCATTCGGGTCAGCCCCGCCCGGGCCCGAGCAGGTCGCGCACCTGCGCGGGCGTGGGCACGCCCTTCACGGGCCCGATCGAGGCCACGGTGGGCGTGCCACCCAGCATCCGCCGCCCGGCCGCCCGCGCGTCCTCCACGCCGATCGCGTCGATCTTGGCGATGACCTCCTCGCGCGGGACGATGCGCCCGAAGGCCATGTGCTGGCGGGCGATCTGCTCGGCTCGCGCCCCGGAGGACTCCAGCGCGACCAGCACCGACACCTTCAACTGCGCCTTCGCGCGCTCGACCTCCTCCGCCGTCAGGGTCTCGGCGGCCTGGGCCAGGCAGTCGAGCGAGACCGGCACGAGCTCGGCCACGTGCTTGGGCGCGGTGGCGGCGTAGAAGCCGAACAGGCCCGTGTCCGCGTAGGCCCAGTCGAACGTGTAGATCGTGTAGGCGAGGCCGCGCACCTCCCGCACGTCCTGGAACAGGCGGGACGACATGCCCCCGCCCGCCGCGTGGGAGAACACGTGCGCCGCGTAGTGGCCGGGATCGTGGAACGAGGGGCCCTCGAAGCCGATCGCCACGTGCGCCTGCTCCAGCTTGCGCCGCAGCTTGGTTTCCCCGCCCCGGTAGGCGGCGGAGGGCACGGGCGGCTCCGGCCGCGGCGGCAGGCCCCCGAACAGGGCCTCGGCCCGGTCGACCAGGCGGGCGTGGTCGAGGGCGCCCGCCGCGGCCAGCACCATGCCGCCCGGACGGTAGTGCGTGCCGAGGTAGGCCTCGATCGCGCCGCGGTCGAAGCGCGCCACGCCCTCCGGCGTCCCCAGGATCGGCCGGCCGATCGCCTGGTCGGGGTAGGCGGTGGCGGTCAGGCGCTCGAAGATGAGGTCGTCGGGCGTGTCCTCGGCGGCGCCGATCTCCTGGAGCACGACGTTCTTCTCGCGCGCAATCTCGTCGGCCTCGAAGGCGCTGTCGGTGAGGATGTCGGCAAGGATGTCGAGCGCCAGGCCGGTGTCGGCGGCCAGCACGCGCGCGTAATAGGCGGTCTGCTCGGTGGAGGTCGCGGCGTTGAGGTCGCCGCCCGCCCCCTCGATCTCCTCGGCGATGCGCCGCGCCGAGCGCCGCCGCGTGCCCTTGAAGGCCATGTGTTCGAGGAAGTGCGACAGCCCGTGCTCGGCCGGGGCCTCGTGGCGCGAGCCGGCCCCCACCCAGATGCCGAGCGAGGTGGTCTCCAACTGCCCCATGGCGTCGGTGATGACGCGCAGGCCGTTGGGCAGGGTGGTGACGTCCACGCTCATGCCGCGAGCGCGGCGGCGCGCGTCCGCGCGGTGATGAAGCGCTCCACGGCGGCCGCGTCGTTGGGGAGCGGGTTGATCCGCTCCGGCCGGTCCATCAGCGCCGCGAGATGCGGGGGCAGCGCGGGCCTGCGCCCCGTGGCGCGCTCCACCGCGTCGGGGAATTTCGCGGGGTGCGCGGTGCCGAGCGCCACGGCGGGGGTGGCGGGGTCGCGCGCGAGCGCGGCCCGGGCGACCGCCACGCCCACGGCCGTGTGGGGATCGAGGATGTGGCCCGTGGCGCGGTAGGTGCGCGCCATCTCGGCCTGGGTCTCGGCCTCGCCCGTTGCTCCCGAGTCGAAGTCGGCCCTGAGCGCCGCGAGCGGCGCGCGGGACAGCGTGAAGCGGCCCGACTGGGCGAGCGAGCCCATCAGGGCGCGCACGGGCGCGGGGTCGCGCCCGTGCGCGTCGAACAGCACCCGCTCGAAGTTGGAGGACACCTGGATGTCCATGGAGGGCGACTGCGTGGGCCGCACCCGGTCGACCGCGTAGGTGCCCGTGGTCAGGCAGCGGTGGAGGATGTCGTTCTCGTTGGTGGCGACGAGGAGCCGGTCCACGGGCAGGCCCATGGCCTTGGCGTAGCGGCCGGCCAGCACGTCGCCGAAGTTGCCGGTCGGCACCGCGAAGCTGACGGGGCGGTGCGGGGCGCCCAGGGCGGCGCCGGCCGCGAAGTAGTAGGGGATCTGGGCCACGATGCGCGCCCAGTTGATCGAGTTCACGCCCGACAGCCCGACCCGGTCGCGGAACTCGTGGTGGTTGAACAGCGCTTTGACGACCGCCTGGCAGTCGTCGAAGGTGCCGTCGAGGGCCAGGGCGTGGACGTTGCCCTCGGGCAGCGTGGTCATCTGGCGGCGCTGCACGTCCGACACCCGTCCGTGCGGGTAGAGAACGAACACGTCCACCCGGTCGAGGCCGCGGAAGGCCTCCACGGCGGCCGCGCCCGTGTCGCCGGAGGTCGCGCCCACCACCGTGGCGCGGCGGCCCGACGCCTTCAGGGCCGCGTCCATCATGCGGCCGAGGAGCTGCATGGCGACGTCCTTGAAGGCCAGCGTCGGCCCGTGGAACAGTTCCAGGACGAACAGGTTGGCGTCGAGCTGCACGAGCGGCACGGTGGCGGGGTGGCGGAAGCCTGCCGCGGCCTCGCCGATCATGCGCGCCAGCTCCGGGCGCGCGAAGGCGTCGCCCGCGTAGGGCGCGATCACGGCCTCGGCCACGGCCGCGTAGGGCGCGCCCGCGAAGCCCGCGATCGTCTCCGGGTCGAGCACCGGAACCACGGCGGGAACGTAAAGGCCGCCGTCGCGCGCGAGCCCGGCGAGCAGCACTCTGGCGAAGTCGGCGGGCGGCGCCTCGCCCCGGGTGGACAGGTAGTGCAAGCGTTCAGGCCTCGCGTCCGGGACCGCCGGACCGTCAGGAGAAGCCTATCACGGGCGCCACCGGCGGGTCACGCGCCACGCGTAGGTCGCGTAGACCCCGACCAGGCCGGCCGCCAGCCCGAACCACGTCAAGGCGTAGGACAGGTGGTTGTTGGGCAGCGACACCACCGTCTCGCCCCCCTGCGGCAGCCCGCCCGGCGTTTGGCCCCCATCCGCGTCGATCGAGAAGGGCGCCGCGCGGGCGAGCCCCAGCGCGGCCGCGACCGAGGCGGGGTCGCGCGTGAACCACAGCCTCTGCCCAGGCTCGTCGGCGGGCGTGAACAGGTTGCGCGCTTCCGGCTCGCGCATCAGCCCCGTGACGGTCACGGGGCCCGCGACCTGCCCGGCCGCGCGGGTCGCGGGATCGGCCCTGGCATCCGGCACGAAGCCGCGGTTGACGATAACCACCGCGCCCGAAGGCAGGCGGAGCGGCGTGAGGATCATGTCGCCCAGCCCGTGGTAGGGGCCGCGCGCCTCCTCCAGCGGGCGGAACAGGCGGGTTTCCCCGCCGTGCTCGAAGGTGCCCTGCACGGTCACGTGCCGGTAGGCGTAGTCGGCGGGCCTCAGGGCGGCCCAGTCCGCTTCGGGCGGCAGCGGCACGGGGGGCGCCGTGGTGCGCGCGTCGATGGTGGCGATCAGCGCGAGCTTCCAGTCGAGCCGGCGCAACTGCCAGACCCCGAGGCCCACCAGGAGCGCGAGGGCGGCCGCGGTGAAGGCGGTGGGCCAGAGCAGGGCGCGGCGCCACGTCGGGACAGGCGCGGTCGCGGGGTTGAGCAGGTCGGCGGGACAGGTGGGGAGCGGCGCGGCCATGGCCGGCATGTAGGGCGCGCGGCGCGGCGGCGCGAGGTCGGGGATGACGAGACCTGGCTACCGCGGCACGAAAAAGCCCGGGAGCGTCGGACACTCCCGGGCTGGGTCACCGTTCCGGCGCGGGGAAGGCCCCCTCAGCGCACCGCTTCGGTCGCGGCGCCCCAGGACCCCCACACGTAGATGCAGGCGAACAGGAAGAGCCAGACCACGTCGACGAAGTGCCAGTACCAGGCCGCGAACTCGAAGCCCAGGTGCTGCCGGGAGGTGAACTGGCCCACCTGGGCGCGGATCAGACAGGCCAGCAGGAAGATCGTGCCGATCAGCACGTGGAAGCCGTGGAACCCGGTCGCCATGAAGAAGGTGGCGCCGAAGATGTTGCCCGAGAACTGGAAGTCGGCGTGCGAGTACTCGGTGATCTGGACGAAGGTGAACAGGGCGCCCAGCAGCACGGTCAGGATCAGGCCCCGCTTGAGGCTCTTGCGGTCGTCGTGCAGCAGGGCGTGGTGGGCCCAGGTCACGGTTGTGCCCGACGTGAGCAGGATCAGCGAGTTGAACAGCGGCAGGTGCCACGGGTCGAAGGGCTCGATGCCCTTGGGGGGCCAGTGGCCGCCCGTGAACTGCGTGCGCAGGAACTCGATGCCCTCGTTGGGGTAGAGCGCCACGGCGAAGAAGGCCCAGAACCAGGCCACGAAGAACATCACCTCGGAGGCGATGAACAGGATCATGCCGTAGCGGTGGCTGATCTGCACCACGCGGGTGTGGTCGCCGTGCTTGGTCTCGTCCACGACGTCCCACCACCAGGAGAACATCGTGTAGAGGATGCCCAGCATGCCGGCGCCGAACACGTAGGGGCCGACGGAGGCGTGCTTCATCCAGGTGATGCCGCCGATCGCGGCCGCGAAGGCGCAGACCGAGCCGAACAGCGGCCACGGGCTCGGGTTGACGAGGTGGTAGTCGTGGTTCGGTTTGGCGTGGCCGTCAGCCATGTCGCGTGGTCCCGTTGGCGGGCCCGTGCGGACCCGGTTTCCGATCGGCTTTGCCCCGTCGGCAGCGACCCGTCAAGGTCAGGGTTCGCCGCACGGGGCGCCTCACAGGGCCGGCCGGGCGGGGACCTGGGCGGCCGCGACCGACCCGTCCTTCGGCACGAAGAAGGTGTAGGACAGCGTCACCGTGTCGATCGCGTCCGCGGTCTCGTCGTCCTCCAGCGCCGGGTTGAGGAAGAAGACGACCGGCATCTCGGCCTCCTCGTGCGGCCCGAGCCGCTGGTCTGTGAAGCAGAAGCAGGAGATCTTGTCGAAGTACTCGCCCAGCACGGTGGGGGCCACGTTGTAGGCCGCGCGCGCCACCGTCGGCCGGTCGGAGGTGTTCCTGACGCGGAAGTAGACGGTCGCGGTCTTGCCCGTGCGCAGCACGACCTGCGAGGTTTCGGGCGCGAAGCTCCAGGGGAGGCCCGGGCCGACGTTGGCGTCGAACTGCACGGTCAGCGTGCGCTTGCCCTGCCCCGCGACGGCCGAGGCCTCCACCCGCTGGGTGGTGCCGCCGAAACCGGTCGCGGCGCAGAAGCGCTTGTAGAGCGGCACCGCCGCGAAGGACAGGGCGAGCATGGCCGCGACCACGCCCGCGGCACCCCCGGCGATCAGGTTGCGGCGGCGGCGCGAGGCGGCGAGGTCGAAGGGCTGCATCGCGAACGCGTCAGTTCGGGGTGCTGATCACGCCCGAGCCGCCGAGCTTGGCCAGGGTCATGACGTAGAACAGGACCACCAGCAGGGCGATGGTCAGGCCCAACGCGATGTTGCGCAGGCGGCGGCTGCGGAGCTGCGCCGGCGTGAGCCGGACCGCGCCGTCGGCGGGCGAGCGCCGGTCCACCCCGTCGGTCACCACGCGAGGCGGCCCGCCAGCACGGGCGCGTGCTCGACGAGCAGCACGGCGAACAGCAGGGTCAGGTAGAGGATCGAGAAGCCGAACAGGTGCTTGGCGGCCCGCTCCGCGACCTCGCCCGTGCGGAGCCGGTAGACGCGCCACGCGAAATGCAACATCGCGGCGCCGGTTAGCACGGACACGATCCCGTAAGCGGGACCGCCCATCCCCAGCAGCCAGGGCGCGACCGCGAGCGGGACGAGCACCAGCGTGTAGAGGAGGATTTCCAGGCGGGTGCGGTTCGGCCCCTTCACGTTGGGCATCATGGGGATGCCGGCCCGCGCGTAGTCGTCGGACTTGACGAGCGCCAGGGCCCAGAAGTGCGGCGGCGTCCACAGGAAGATGATGGCGAACAGGAGCAGGCTGTCGAGCGTCACGGTGCCGGTGACGGCGGCAAAGCCCACGGTGGGCGGCAGCGCGCCCGCGGCGCCGCCGATCACGATATTCTGGGGCGTCCAGCGCTTCAGCAGCACCGTGTAGACGTAGGCGTAGAAGCCGATGGTGCCGGCCAGCAGCAGGGCGGCGGTGAAGTTCGAAGCCACCGCGAGCAGCAGAACGGAGAAGCCCGCGAGCACGAGGCCGAAGGTGGCGGCCTCGCGGCTGGTGACCCGGCCCTCGGGGATGGGCCTGCGGCGCGTGCGCTGCATCAGGGCGTCGAGATCGGCCTCGTAGGCCATGTTGAGCGCGCCCGACGCGCCCCCGCCCACCGCGATGGCGAGCAGGGAGGCGGCGCCGGTCACGAGGTCGACGTGGCCCGGCGCCACCGCCATCCCGGTCAGCGCCGTGAACACCACCAGCGACATGACGCGAGGCTTCAGCAGTTCGAAGTAGTCCGACGGGGTCGCGGTTGAGCCGCCCGCGAGCGGCGCGGCGGCTGTCGGATGGAGGTCGGTGACCAGGCTCATGGGCGGCGATCGGCTCGGTTTGAAACGCCGACGGGTCGGACCAGATCCTGATCCGACCCGTCGGCCGCGCGTGTCAGGTGCGACGGGTCAGTGGTCGGCGCCGCTGATCCGCGGCAGGGTCTCGTACTGGTGGAAGGGCGGGGGCGAGGGCAGCGTCCACTCCAGCGTGGTGGCGCCGGGACCCCAGGGGTTGTCGCCCGCGACCCGCTTCTTCGCGTAGGCCTCGTAGATGATGTAGAGGAACAGGAACACCGAGGCGCCCGACAGGAAGGAGCCCAGCGACGACACCTCGTTCCACAGCGCGAAGGCGTCCGGGTAGTCCGAGTACCGGCGCGGCATGCCGGCCAGGCCCAGGAAGTGCTGCGGGAAGAAGGTGACGTTCACGCCGATGAACATCGCCCAGAAGTGGATCTTGGCGAGCTTCTCGTCGTACATGTAGCCCGACATCTTCGGGAACCAGTAGTAGAAGCCCGCGAACAGCCCGAACACGGCGCCGAGCGACAGCACGTAGTGGAAGTGCGCCACCACGTAGTAGGTCTCGTGCAGCATCCGGTCCACGTCGGCGTTGGCGAGCACGACGCCCGTGACGCCGCCCACCGTGAACAGGAACACGAAGCCCATCGCCCACAGCATGGGGGTGCGGAAGGAGATGGAGCCGCCCCACATGGTGGCGATCCACGAGAAGATCTTCACGCCCGTGGGCACCGCGATCACCATGGTGGCGAACACGAAGTAGCGCTGCGTGTTGAGCGACAGGCCCACCGTGTACATGTGGTGCGCCCACACCACGAAGCCGACCACGCCGATGGCCACCATCGCGTAGGCCATCCCTAAGTAGCCGAAGATCGGCTTGCGCGAGAAGGTCGAGATGATGTGGCTGATGATGCCGAAGGCCGGCAGGATCATGATGTAGACTTCGGGGTGGCCGAAGAACCAGAACAGGTGCTGGAACAGGAGCGGGTC
>CAXTDZ010000023.1:0-39946 GCA_964243035.1 uncultured Lichenihabitans sp. | reverse complement strand
CCACGCTGGCCAACCTTGGCACCACCAACCTGCAGGCCTTCAACGCCGGCCAGGTCAGTCACATCGCCACCGCGGCGCTGACCTCGGCCACGCTGCAGGGCCTGACCTCGGACCAGGTCGGCAACCTGAGCACCGCGCAGGTCGCCAGCCTGTCCACCACCGCGCTGAACGCGCTCGGCTCCGACGACATGGCCGCGCTCGGCACCAAGGTGCAGGCGCTGTCGGTCGCCCAGCTCAACGGGCTCACCTCGGCCACGCTGCAGGAGCTTAGCACCACCCAGGCGCAGGGCTTGGGCACCACCCAGGTTGCCGGGCTGAGCGCGGCCACGCTGGCCAACCTTGGCACCACCAACCTGCAGGCCTTCAACGCCGGCCAGGTCAGTCACATCGCCACCGCGGCGCTGACCTCGGCCACGCTGCAGGGCCTGACCTCGGACCAGGTCGGCAACCTGAGCACCGCGCAGGTCGCCAGCCTGTCCACCACCGCGCTGAACGCGCTCGGCTCCGACGACATGGCCGCGCTCGGCACCAAGGTGCAGGCGCTGTCGGTCGCCCAGCTCAACGGGCTCACCTCGGCCACGCTGCAGGAGCTTAGCACCACCCAGGCGCAGGGCTTGGGCACCACCCAGGTTGCCGGGCTGAGCGCGGCCACGCTGGCCAACCTTGGCACCACCAACCTGCAGGCCTTCAACGCCGGCCAGGTGAGCCACCTCGCCACCGCGGCGCTGACCTCGGCCACGCTGCAGGGCCTGACCTCGGACCAGGTCGGCAACCTGAGCACCGCGCAGGTCGCCAGCCTGTCCACCACCGCGCTGAACGCGCTCGGCTCCGACGACATGGCCGCGCTCGGCACCAAGGTGCAGGCGCTGTCCGTCGCCCAGCTCAACGGGATCTCCACGACCGCGCTGCAGGAGCTCACGAGCGACCAGGCCCGGGCGCTCACCAGCGCCCAGATCGCCGGCCTCACCGCCACCACGATCAACGCCATGTCGACCGACGACCTGGACGCGCTGACCACGGACCAGGTCAACAGCATCAGCTCGACGGCCTTCAGCGCGCTGACCAACGCGACGCTCGCCTACCTCGACAACTGAGCTGCACGGACCACCGGGCGCCGGGCCCAAGTCCCGACGCCCGGCGATCGGCTCACGACATCATCCCGGGCTCCGACGCCACCGTCGGAGCCCGCGGCCGTTCAAGGGCCCAGAAAGACGTAGTCGGCCGAGTACGGCTCGACGTGGAGCGTCCCGGCGGGCGAGCACGGCCCCGCGTAGGCGCCCCCGCGCGTGTTGATGCGCTGAACGGCCGTGACCGGCGACAGCACGCCCTCGCCGCGGTGCCCGACCACGTCCAGGCGCAGCCAGGCGATGTCGGCGGGCGTTCCGCCCGGCGCCTGCCCCGCGACCTTGCCCACGACCGCGCTGCCGTCGGCGGCCTCCCAGGTGGGGCCCGTGAAGTGGCGCGCGAGCGTCTGGCCGTCCCGCATCAGGGTCGCGATCGGCTCCCGCAGCTTCCACGCCGGGGCGCCGTCCGCGCCGGCCGTGCACTGGTAGACCTGCGCGCCCTCGGCGTGGAGCTGCATCACCACCTTCTTGCCCGTGACCGCGACGGCGTCCGGCAGCGGCGCGGCCGCGCCCGGGCCCGCCAGACCGGCCGCCACGCCCGCGGCCAGCGCGACGCGTCCCGCCGCCGATCTCACCGAAGCCGTCATGACGATCCGGGGCATGTCGCGCGTTCCTCCAGGGACCCGCTGCTCGAAACCTCGAAACGGCCCGACGGTCCGCCAAGCATCCAACACCTCCGATGAGTATCGCGCCAGCGCCGACGCGCCCAACATGACACTGGTAACCATTTTCATTCGACCGATCCGGCCCGTTGGCCAGACCGTCTTGGCACCGAGGCCGTCCTCACGTTGATCTCGCCACTCCGCTACACCGTTGAAGATCTTCGCGTGCTTTGGTCGAGACGAGCGCCTGCGCGGCGACAGTGTATCGAGAGTTGACCAAATCGAGTTCACCCTTGCGCAAGGCTTTGTTTGCCGATCGTTGACGCTGAGCCGGCTTGACCTTCCGTAAACCAGCTCTGTTAGCGCCTTGGTGCGCGGGCGGGGGCAAGGTCGGGGGCAAGGAGGCGCGTCCTCCAGCCGTGGCGCCAAGCCGCGGCGAAGCGCGAACGAGAGGCGTCACCATGTTCCCGTCCGACCAGGCAGCCTGCCAGGCCCCGACCCGCCCCCGCCCCATCCCGACGGCCCAGACGGCCGACCGCCGCGCCGACAACCATGCCCGCTCGGTGTCGCTGAGCCGCGACACGGTGCGGATCGACCGCACGGTGCGGGGCATCGCGATGCGGGTCGCGGTGCCGGTCCGCTCCTACCAGGGGGTGGCGCTGACGCTGGCGCCCGACGCCTCCGGCACGCTCGCCTACCGGCTGCACCTCGTGCACGCCGACCGGGACCTGTCGGTGGCGCTCGACGAGGCGCCCGACGACCACGACATCGTGGCCGACTGGCGGCTGTGGAGCCGGTTCTTCCGCCTGCCCGCGCTGGTGGAGCGCCGCTCGGGGTCGATCGAGCGCGCCGACCCCGCCCTGGGCGACCTGCTTCTCGGCCGCGGCGCCGCCGACCGCCGGGCCAGGGGCGTGGGCAAGCGCCGCCCCCGCTTCCTCGCGCGGCGCAAGCCCGGCCGCCCGGCGGGCGAGGGGAGCGTCCACGCGGGCGAGCGCGAGATCATCGCCCGGACCTGAGCCGCAGCAAGCCTATTTGCGGCGCCCGAACAGCCGCTCGATGTCGGCCAGCTTCAGTTCGACGTAGGTGGGCCGGCCGTGGTTGCACTGGCCCGAGCCCGGCGTCCGCTCCATGTCGCGCAGCAGCGCGTTCATCTCCGCCGGCAGCAGCCGCCGGCCCGCCCGCACGGAGCCGTGGCACGCCATGGTGGCGAGCAGGTGGTCGAGCCGCCGCTCCAGGGGCGCCGCGCCCTCGCCCTCGGCGAGGCAGGCCGAAAGATCCCGCACCAGCCGCTCCGCGTCGCAGCCCTTGAGCTCGGCCGGCACGGCATGAACCGCGACCGTGCCCGGCCCGAACGGCTCCACCGCGAGCCCGAGCCGCTCCAGGTCGGGCGCGGCGTCCAGGAGGTCGGCCGCGGCGCCGTCGGGGAGGCGGACCACCGCGGGCACCAGCAGCGCCTGGACGGGCACGCCCGCGGCCGCGCGCGCGGCCTTCATGCGCTCGTAGACGAGCCGCTCGTGCGCCGCGTGCTGGTCCACGATCACCACGCCGTCGGCCGTCTGGGCCACGATGTAGGTGTCGTGCAACTGCGCCCGCGCGGCGCCGAGCGGCGCGGGATCGGCCGGCGCCACCGGCCCCGGCGCGGCCTCCGCGGCCGTCTCAACCCGCGCCTGGAGCGGGAAGAAGGGCTCGTCGCGGTCCAGCACGTCCGCGCCCCCGAGGCTCGCCTGCGGCGGTTCCGCGAAGCCCCGCGGCGGCGCCTGGGGCGAGGCGCGCCAGTCCCAGGCCCCCGTGGCCGGCGCCGCCTCGGCCCGCGGCCGGGACGCCAGGCCCGCGAACCGCGCCGCCCCCGTGGACGACGCGCGGTGCAGGGCGCCGTGGATCGCCTCGCGCACGGCGCCCACGATCAGCCCGCGCACCAGGCCGGGGTCGCGAAAGCGCACCTCCGCCTTGGCGGGGTGGACGTTGACGTCCACGAAGCGCGGGTCGCAGCGGAGGAACAGCGCCGCCACGGGAAAGCGGTCGCGCATCACGTGGTCCGCGTAGCCGCCCGTGAGCGCGCCGAGCAGCACCTTGTCGCGCACCGGGCGGCCGTTGACGAACAGGTACTGCGCGTCCCGGGTCGAGCGGTGGAAGGTGGGCAGGCCCGCGTAGCCTTCGAGGCGCACGCCGTCCCGCGCGGCGTCGAGCGGCAGCGCGTTCGCCTCGAAGCCGTCGCCCACCACCTGCGCGAGCCGGGTCAGGCGGCCCTCGGCGCCGTCCGCGCAGGCGAGGTGGTCGAAGCCCGTCAGGTGGTCGCCGCCCAGGCCGAAGCGGACGTCGGGGCGGGACAGGGCGAGGCGCCGCACCACCTGCGCCACCGCCTGCGCCTCGGCCCGGTCGGACTTCAGGAACTTGAGCCGCGCGGGCGTGGCGCCGAACAGGTCGCGCACCTCCACCGTGGTGCCGGGCCCGCGCGCGGCGGGCGTCACGGGGCCGCGCGCGCCCCCGTCCACCGTGATGCGGTGGCCTCGGTCCGCGCCGGCCGCGCGCGTGACCACGTCGAGCCGCGCCACGGCGCCGATCGAGGGCAGGGCCTCGCCGCGGAAGCCGAGCGTCGCGATCGAGCCGAGGTCGCCGTCGCCGAGCTTGGAGGTGGCGTGGCGCTCCACCGCGAGGTGGAGGTCCTCCGGCCCCATGCCGGCGCCGTCGTCGGTGACGCGGATCAGCTCGCGGCCGCCCGCCGCCACCGTCACGTCGATCGCGCGCGCGCCCGCGTCGAGCGCGTTCTCGACCAGCTCCTTGACCGCCGAGGCCGGGCGCTCGACCACCTCGCCCGCCGCGATGCGGTCGATCAGGACGGGGTCGAGGCGGCGGACCGGCATGGAGGTGAAGGTAGGCCGTCCGGCCCGGGGATCAAAGCCCCGTGGGGCGTCCCACCAGCGTCGTGAGCAGTTGTCCCCCGCCCAGCAGCCGTTCGCTCACGCGGCGGGCGTCGGCCATGGTGACGGCGTCGATCAGGCCGTTGCGGCGGTCGAGGTAGTCGGTGTCGAAGCCTTCCGTCTGCAGGTGGACGAGCTGGCTCGCGATCTTGGCGGACGAGTCGAAGCGCAGCGCGTAGGAGCCCGTGAGGTAGGCCTTGGCCTTGTCCAGCTCCTCGACGGTGGGGCCGTCCGCGGCGAGCTTGCCGATCTCGTCCTCGATCACGCCGAGCGACTCGGCCGCGCGCTCGTTCTTGGTCGAGGTGCCGCCCGACAGCAGGGCCCCGTGCTCGAAGGTCGCGAGCTGCGAGTAGACCGAATAGGCGAGCCCGCGCTTCTCGCGCACCTCCTTGAAGAGCCGCGCTGAGAACACGCCGCCGCCCAGGATGTGGTTCACCACCACGGCCGCCATGTGGTCGGGGTCCTTGCGCGCGATGCCCTGGAGGCCGAAGCGGATGGTGGTCTGGGGCACGTCGAGGTCCACCACGGCGCGCGTGCCGTTGCCCGCCATGGCGACGTCGGCGACCGGCCGGAGCGTGGGCCGCGCGGGCAGCGCCCCGAAGGCGTCGTCGAGCAGCGCGCCGAGCTTGGCCGCGTCGATCGCGCCCACCACCGCGACGCAGAGGTCCCCGCGCGCCACCTGCGCGCGGTGGGCCGCCACGAGGTCGTCGCGGGTGACGGCCTCGATCGAGTCGAGCGAGCCGCGCACCGGGCGGCCGTAGGGGTGGTGGGGGAAGGCCGCCTCGCGCCAGGCGCGGCCCGCCAGCGCGTCGGGGTCCTTCAGGTCGCGCTTGAGGCCGGCCGAGATCTGGCCCTTGACGCGCTCCACCGCGTCCGGGTCGAAGCGGGGCCGGCCCACCGCGAGCCGCAGCAGGCCCACCGCGGCCTCGACGTGGCGCGCGACGGTCTTGAGGCGTCCGGTCAGGTGGTCGCGGTCGGCCGAGAAGGCGAGCTCGATGGCCTTGTCGTCCAGCGCGCGCTGGAACCCCGCGGCGTCGAGCTCGCCCGCCCCCTCGTCGAGCAGGCTCGCCAGCGCCGCAGCCGTGCCGGCGCGCCCGGGCGCGTCCTGCGCGGCGCCGCCCCGGAACGCGAAATCGAAGGCCACCAGCGGCACCGCGTAGTCCTCGACCAGCCAGGCCGAGACCCCGCCGGGCGAGGTGACTTTCTGCACGGTCTCGGCGCGCGACGCCGGCCTCGCGATCACTGCTGCTGTCATGGGGAGCGTCACGTCCGTAGGCGGCCGCGGCGGGCGCGAGCCGCGGGGGAGGTCAGGCGGCCGCCGGCGCCGCCTGGAGGAAGCCCGTCACGGCCCGGTGCTTGCGCAGCCAGGTGGCGGCGGCCGCGCGCACGTCCTCGGCGCCCACGGCCTCGATGTCGGCGGGCCAGCGCTCGACCTGCTCAACCGTGAGCCCGGTGGCGAGCGCCGCCCCGTACCAGCGCGCGAGCGAGGCCTGGCTGTCCTGGGCGTAGATGGAATCGGCCACGAGCCGGGTTTGCGCCCGGGCCAGGTCGTCGGCCCCCACGGGGGTCGCGGCCATCCCCGCGATCACGCGCTCGATGCCGTCGTCCAGGGTTTCGAGCGTCACGCCGGGGGCCGGCACCGCCCAGATGAACATCCGCGTGTCGTCGAGCGCGGTGCCCATGTAGTAGGCGCCTGCCGCCACCGCGAGCTTGGCGTCGAGGACGAGCGCCTCGTAGAGCGCGCTGGTGGCGCCGCCGCCCAGCAGGTGGGCCAGCACCTCCAGGCTCGCGGCCGCGTTGCCCGTGCCGCTCGCGTAGGAGGGCACCATGTAGACGCGCTGGACGTTGGGCTGCTCGACCTTGTCGTCGCTCAGCGTGACGAGGCGGTGGGCGCGGGGCTCGGGCTCGCGGGGGCGCAGGCGGCGGGGCGCCTCGCCGCGGGCCGGCACGCGGCCGTAGGTGTCCTCGGCGAGCGCCCGGACGGCCTCGGGCTCGACGTCGCCCGCCACGACCAGGATGGCGTTCTCGGGCGTGTAGAAGCGCTGGTAGTAGCCGAGCGCGTCGGCACGGTTCAGCCCCTCGATCTCGTGGCCCCAGCCGATGATGGGCGTGCCGTAGGGGTGGCGGGCGTAGAGGGCGGCCTGCACGGCCTCGCCGAGCTGCGCGCCGGGGTCGGTGTCGGTGCGCATGCGGCGCTCTTCCAGCACCACGTCGCGCTCGGGGTCGACCACGTCGTCGCTGAGCACGAGGCCCGTCATCCGGTCGGCCTCGAAGCGCATCAGGGTTTCGAGGTGCTCGGTGGCGGCGCGCTGGAAATAGGCCGTGTAGTCGTTGGACGTGAAGGCGTTCTCCTGGCCGCCGAGGGACGCCACCACTTCCGAGAACTCCCCCTGCGGGTGGGTCGCGGTGCCCTTGAACATCAGGTGTTCCAGGAAGTGCGCGATGCCCGACTTGCCCGCGGGGTCGTCGGCCGAGCCGTTCCGGTACCAGACCATGTGGGTCACGACCGGCGCCCTCCGGTCGGGGATCACCACCAGCTCCAGGCCGTTGCCGAGGGTGGAATGGGTCACGTGCGGGCCCGTGCGGGCCGCGGCGTCCCGCGCGGGGGCGGGGGTCAGGCCGGGGGGGTGGGGTGCAGGGGACATCGGGGTTTCGGGCTGGCGGGGAGGGCGGGGCGGGGCCGGAGGTGACCGCAATGTGACGATTGCGGCCCGATTGTCAAAGGCCTGCGACCAAAGGTTAACCGCTGACCCTGGAGAGGTCCGCCGCCGCGAGCGTCGTGCGGCGCAGGCCGCCCAGCAGCTTGAGGCGGTTTCGCCGCAGGGCGGGGTCGGGCGCGTTGACGGTCACGTCGTCGAAGAAGGCGTCCACGGGCGCGCGCAGGGCCGCGAGCGCCCGCATCGCGCCCTCGAAGTCCTCGCGGGCGACGGCCGCCGCCGCGGTCTCGCCCGCCCGGGCCAGGGCGTCGGCCAGCGCCCGCTCGGCGGGCTCGCGCAGGAGAGCCGCGTCGTGCGCGCCCTCGAAGGCGTCCGCGCCGTCCTTCCTCTCCTCGGCGCGCAGGATGTTGGCGGCGCGCTTGTAGCCCGACAGCAGGTTGCGGCCGTCGTCGGTGTCGAGCAGGCGGCCCAGCGCCTCGACGCGGCGGACGATCAGCAGCAGGTCGTCCTGCCCGGGCAGGGCGAAGACGGCGTCGATGAGGTCGTGGCGGGCGCCCTTGTCGCGCAGGTAGACCTTGAGGCGGTCGGCGAAGAAGGCGAGGAGGTCGCGCAACGTTTCGAGGGCCGCGGCGGCCACCCGGGCCAAGGTGTCGAGAAGGGGGAGGCGCACCCCGTTCTCGACCACGATGCGGATGACGCCCAGCGCGGCTCGCCGGAGCGCGAACGGGTCCTTGCTCCCCGTGGGCTTCTCGTCGATGGCCCAGAAACCGACAAGCGTGTCGAGCTTGTCGGCCAGCGCCACCGCGACCGCCACGGGGTTGGACGGCACGCGGTCGGAGGGACCCTGCGGCCGGTAATGGTCCTCGATCGCGGTCGCGACGGAAGGGTCCTCACCCTGCCGCGTCGCGTAGTACCGGCCCATGAGGCCCTGCAGCTCCGGAAACTCGCCCACCATCTCCGACACGAGGTCGGCCTTGGCGAGGGTCGCGGCGCGCTCCGCCTTGTCCGGATCGGCGCCGACCAGCGGCGCCAGCTCCCGGGCCAGCGCCGCGACCCGCTTCACCCGCTGCCCTTGGGTGCCGAGCTTCTCGTGGAAGGTGACGGCGTCGAGCCGCGGCACCCGGTCCGCGAGCGGCACCCGGAGGTCGGACTCCCAGAAGAACTTGGCGTCCGACAACCGCGCCCGCACCACCCGCTCGTTGCCCGCCACGATCGCCGCGCCCCCGTCGCGCGCCGCGATGTTGGCGGTGAGCAGGAAACGGTCGGCGAGGCGGCCGTCGGGCCCGCGCACCACGAAGCACTTCTGGTTGGCGCGGATCGTGGCGCGGATCACCTCCGCGGGCATCTCCAGGAACGCCGGGTCGAAGCGCCCCATCAGCACCACCGGCCACTCGACCAGCCCCGCGACCTCGTCGAGGAGCCCTGGATCCTCCACCACCTCCAGCCCCTGCGCGAAGGCGAGCGTCCGCGCGTCGGCCGCGACCGTCGCCCGGCGCCGCTCGGGGTCGAGCACCACGCGCGCCTCCTGAAGCCCCGCCGCGTAGTCCTCGAACCGCCTCACCCGGAACGGGGCGGGCGCCATGAAGCGGTGCCCGCGCGTGGTGTCGCCCGCCTCCACCCCGCAGGCCGCGAAGCGCACCACCTCGGGCTCCTCCGTGTCCGACCCGAAGGTGCAGACGATCGCCTGCAGCGGCCGCACCCAGCGCGGCGCCTCGGGCTTGGCGGAAGCCTCGCCCCAGCGCATCGCCTTGGGCCAGGGGAAGGCCTCGATGATGGCGGGCAGCACCTCGGCCAGCACGGCCGGGGCGGGGCGGCCCAGCTTCTCAACGACGGCCACGTAGAAGGCGCCCTTCTTCGGGTCCTCCACCACCGCGGCGCCCTCGATCGAGGCGAGCCCCGCCGCCTTGAGGAAGCCCTGCACCGCGGCCTCCGGGGCGCCCACGCGCGGACCCTTGCGCTCCTCGCGCGTGTCGGGCTGGCGGGCGGGCAGGCCCGCCACGTGCAGCGCGAGCCGCCGCGGCGTGGCGAAGGCCTGCGCGCCCTCGTAGGTGAGGCCGCGCTCCACCAGCGCGTCGGTGACCAGCCGCCTGAGGTCGGCCGCCGCCTGCCCCTGCATGCGGGCGGGGATCTCCTCGGAAAAGAGTTCGAGCAGCAGGTCGGGCATCGCGGGGTCGCCGGGGGGAGGGGCCAGGTCGGCGGCTTGGTAGAGGGACGGGCTCGGAATGTCACGCCGGCCCTGGTCGGCGCCCGACGTTGGTCCATCAGCGGGGGGCTCTTTGGCGCGTGCTCGTGCCGGTGTATGGATCGACGCGGGACTTCCATGCACCAGGCCACCTTGGAGAAGAAGAATGAGATCGCCGCCGCATGCCGACGGCACGGGGTCGTGCGGCTCGCGGTCTTCGGTTCGGCCGCGCGCGGGACGACTTTCGACATCGCTCGAAGTGACGCGGACCTCCTGGTCGAGTTCGGTGCCTGGTCAGGACGCGATCCGTATCCAGGCCTGAAGCAGGACATGGAAACCATTCTTCGACGACCGGTGGACCTGCTCGACCGCGAAGCCCTGGACGAGAGTCGAAACTACATCAGGCGCGCGCGCATCCTGGCAGAGGCAGAGTTCCTTTATGAGCCGTGACGCCGCGCTCCTGCTCGATATCGTCACGGCTGCGGGCGACGCCCGGGGTTTGGTCCGAGGGATGGATTGGGATGGGTTCCGGAAGAGCCGCCTGCATCAGAACGCGGTGATCCGGTCACTGGAAGTCATTGGCGAGGCTTCGGCAAGCTGACGCCGGATTTCAGAAAACAGCACCCGGAGATCGCTTGGGCCGACATCGCCGGCATGCGCAACAGGCTGATTCACGATGACGGAGGCGTACGTCTTTCGGTGGTCTGGACCGTCGTCTCAGTCACGCTTGGGGCGCTGGTCGAAACGCTCGCGCCCCTTGTTCCACCGCCTGAGTGAGGGGTGATCCGGGCGGCGCAGTCGATTGAGGGACGCCTGGTCCGGAAACCATCGACCACCAGACCCGCCGCCCCTCAAGCCGCCCCACCCCCCGCCGTCCCCAGCCAAGCCGCGCCGCAGGCCTTGGCGAGCTCGCGCACCCGCAGGATGTAGCTCTGCCGCTCGGTCACCGAGATCACGCCCCGGGCGTCGAGCAGGTTGAACAGGTGGGACGCCTTGATGGTCTGGTCGTAGGCGGGAAGCGCCATCAGGTGGCGGCTCCCGGCCGCGCCCGCCCCCAGCAGGTGCCGGGCCTCGGCCTCCGCGTCGCGGAAGTGGCGCACCAGCAGCTCCGTGTCGGCGTGCTCGAAGTTGAAGCGGGAATATTCCTGCTCGGCCTGCCTGAAGACGTCGCCGTAGCTGATGCGGGCTTCCCCCTCGCGCCCGTTGAAGTTCAGGTCGTACACGTTCTCGACGCCCTGCACGTACATGGCGAGCCGCTCCAGCCCGTAGGTGAGCTCGCCCGAGACGGGCGCGCATTCCACGCCCGCGACCTGCTGGAAATAGGTGAACTGGCTCACCTCCATGCCGTCGCACCAGCATTCCCAGCCCAGGCCCCAGGCGCCCAGCGTGGGGCTCTCCCAGTCGTCCTCCACGAAGCGCACGTCGTGGAGCGCGAGGTCGACGCCGATCGCTGCAAGCGAGCGGAGGTAAAGGTCCTGCAGGTCGGTCGGCGACGGCTTCAGGATGGCCTGGAACTGGTAGTAGTGCTGCAGGCGGTTGGGGTTCTCGCCGTAGCGCCCGTCCTTGGGGCGCCGCGAGGGCTGCACGTAGGCGGCGCGCCACGGCCGCGGCCCGAGCGCGCGCAGCGTCGTGGCCGGGTGGAAGGTGCCCGCGCCCACCTCCATGTCGTAGGGCTGGAGGATCACGCAGCCCTGGTCCGCCCAGAAGCGCTGCAGCGTCAGGATCAGGTCCTGGAAGGATCGGGCGGGATCGGCTTGGGTCGGCATGACGCGGGTCCGCGGGCGGCAAACGGGGCGCCGGACCCTTAGGGGCGGCCCGGCGGGGGGTCAACGCCGCATCTCCCGGGCTGGCGGGGCAGCCGCACCCGCGCCAGACTTCCCCGACCGCGAATCACCCGCACCTGTCGAGACCATGCCCCGCTTCCTGTCCGTCATCGAGGCCGCCCCCGTCCCGTCGCGCACCGTCCACGCGGTGCTGACGGGCGCCGCCTACAAGCGGCTGGTCGTGTCCGCGCTGCCCGGCGTCAAGCCGGACGGCACCCTTCCCGAGGGGGCTGCCGCGCAGGTGGAGCAGGTGTTCGACAACCTGGCCGGGCTGATCGCCGCGGCCGGGCTCACGCGCGACGACGTGGTGCGGGTCGCGGCCTACCTCGCCTTCGCGGACGCGGACGGGCTGGTGGCGGCGGCCGCCGCAGCGCGCTTCGGGGCGCTGCGGCCGACGCTCGCGCTGCGGCAGGTCGCGAGCCTCACCCAGGCGGGGGCGTTGATCGAGGTGGACGCCGAGGCCGTGCGGGAAGGCTGAGAGCGAACAACTGCTCGTGACCGCCCCGATGGCATGTTGACGAGCCCCCGCTCCCGTTGTTCCCTCGCGGGACATAACAGGGAGGCAGGCCGTGGCTGACAACACTCACTCGACGTTCGCCGACGACGCGTCGGACGCGACCGCGGCGCAGCCACAGGCCACCACGCCTCCGCCCGCGAGCGTGTCGATCAACCCCGTCGGCTTCGACGACACGGGCGTGGCCGGCGACGACCTGACCAGCGATCCGGCCGTGACCTTCTCGGGCACGGTCCAGAACGCGTCGAAGGTCGAGGTTTACGCGGGTTCGACCGACCTCGGGGCTGCCACGCTCGCGTCCGACGGGACCTGGAGCCTGGCAACCAAGCTCGCCGACGGCGCGTACGCGACCTTCTCGGCGGTGGCGACGGACGAGGCCACGTCGGCGACGGTGTCCGCCAGCGTCACCACCCCCCTCACGGTCGACACCGCGCCTCCCACGGTCACCGTCGATCGCACCACCGCGGGGTTCCGCTCCGGCGAAACGGCCGTGCTGTCCGGCACCGCGTCCGAGGCCAACGGCGTGGCGGGCGTCGAGATCTTCAACGGCAAGACCGACCTCGGCGCCGCGACGGTCAACGCCGACGGCACCTGGACCTTCAAGCACACGTTCGGCGCGGGCGACCACGCCAAGCTGACCGCGGTGGCGACCGCGGCCTCGGGCACGACCGCTTCGGCCGCAGCCCCCTACGAACTCGTGACCGGCGTCGCGGGCCAGCCCTACCGCGCCCTTGAATACGACTACGCGGCCGACGGCAGCTACGGCTACACGGAATACAGCAACCTGGGCAAACCGCTGGTCGTCGCGACCAACAACGGCGACGGCACGCACACGGTCACGGCCAACGCCAACGGCCAGGTGCTCTACAGCGCCGGCAACGACACCCTGACGGGCGGGGGAAGCAGCGAAACCTTCGTCTACCTCCCGGGGTCCGGGCGGGACGTCGTCACCGACTTCCAGGCCGCCGGGCAGGGGCACGACGTGCTGGACCTGAGCAACACGCACCTCAACACGCTCGCCCAGGTGCTGAACAGCACGACCGTGAGCGGCGGCACGGCGACCATCCACGTCAACCGGCAGGACACGATCACCCTGGACGGCGTGTCCAGGGCCGACCTCAAGGCGCACCGGAGCGACTTCCTGTTCGCGTGAGGGGCACTCGCCCCGGCCGGGGCCGCCCATCCGGGCGGCGCCGGTCGTGGGCGGAACCCGTCCGATACGCGGGCCGGCCCCGGGTTGCGCCCCGGCGCGGGTGGGTTAGGGTGGCGGCCCTGAGCTTTCACGCCCCCGAGACCGTTCCATGTCCCTGACCGCGGCCGCCCGCCCCCTCGACACCGCCGCGCCCAACGACCTGGACGCGTTCTGGCTGCCCTACACGCCCAACCGGTCCTTCAAGAAGAGCCCGCGCCTGATCGCGCGCGCTAAGGACATGCACTACTACACGCCCGAGGGCCGCGCCGTGATGGACGGCACCGCGGGCCTGTGGTGCGCCAACGCGGGCCACACGCGCGAGCCGATCGTGCGCGCCATCCAGGCGCAGGCGGCCGAGCTCGACTTCGCCCCCACCTTCCAGTTCGCCCACCCCAAGGTCTTCCAGCTCGCCTCCCGCCTCGCGGCCCTGGCGCCCGCCGACCTCGACCACGTGTTCTTCTGCAACTCGGGCTCGGAGGCGGTCGACACCGCGCTCAAGATCGCCATCGCCTACAACACTGTCCGCGGGCAGGGCTCGCGGCAGCGGCTGATCGGGCGCGAGCGCGGCTACCACGGGGTCGGCTTCGGGGGCATCTCGGTCGGCGGCATCGTGGCCAACCGCAAGCACTTCGGGTCGCTGCTGGCGGGCGTCGACCACCTGCCCCACACCTACAGCCGCGAGCACCAGGCCTTCACGGTGGGCGAGCCCGAATGGGGGGCGCACTTGGCCGACGACCTGGAGCGCATCGTGGCCCTGCACGACGCCTCGACGATCGCGGCCGTGATCGTGGAGCCCATGGCGGGCTCCACGGGCGTGCTGCCGCCGCCCCGGGGCTACCTGCAGCGGCTGCGCGCCATCTGCGACAAGCACGGCATCCTGCTCATCTTCGACGAGGTCATCTCGGGGTTCGGCCGCCTGGGGACGGCCTTCGCGGCCGAGCGCTACGGCGTCGTGCCCGACATGATCACCTTCGCCAAGGGCGTGACGTCCGGCGCGGTGCCGATGGGCGGCGTGCTGGTGCGCAAGCCCATCTACGACGCCTTCATGCACGGGCCCGAGCACGTCATCGAGCTGTTCCACGGCTACACCTATTCGGGCCACCCGCTGGCGGCCGCCGCCGCCCTCGCGACCCTGGACGTGTACCGCGACGAGGACCTGTTCGGCCGCGCCAAGGCCTTGGAGCCGGTCTGGGCCGAGGCGGTCCACGGGCTGCGCGGCCTGCCCAACGTGCTCGACATCCGCACGGTGGGGCTGGTGGGCGCCATCGACCTCGCCTCCAAGCCGGACGCGGTGGGCGCCCGCGCCTACGCGATCATGGACCGCGCCTTCCACGACGGGCTGATGGTGCGCATCACGGGCGAGACGATCGCGCTCACCCCGCCGCTCATCATCACCGAGGCGCAGATCGGCGAGCTGGTCGACAAGCTCGGCCGCATCCTCAAGGCCGCGCCCTGACCGGGGCGGCGGGGGCGGCTCAGGCCACCCCCTCGACGATCCGCATGTCGCGCACCGCGCCCCCGTCCAGGGCCTCCAGCGCCTCCCGGTAGTCCGGGCGGTCGTAGAGGGCCATCGCGGCCTCCAGGCTGTCGAACTCCACCACCACCGTGCGCTCGGCCACGCCCGCCTCCATGGCGCGCGCGGCGGGGCCGCGGACGATGAAGCGGCCGCCCGCCGCCGCGACCGCGGGGCCCGCGAGCCTGGAATAGGCCTGCACCTTGCCCGGATCGGAGATCAAGCGGTACTGCGTCACGAGGTAGGCCTTCGGCATCGGGTCGTTCCTCCTTGTTCAGTCGAGGTCGAGCGGCGCGAGCCCGGTCGGGGCGCCGTCGGCCCCGAGCGTGATGCGCTCGATGCGCATCTCGGCGCTGCGGAGCAGGCCTTCGCAGTGCGCCTTCAGGGCTTCCCCGCGCTCGTAGATCGCGATCGACTCTTCGAGCGGAACGCTGCCCTTCTCAAGCTGCGTCACGATCTCTTCGAGCTGGGCCAGCGCCTTCTCGAAGGGCAGCGCCGCGACCTCCGCCCGGACGGCGTCCGGCCCCGCAGCGGTTTTTTCACTCACGGCGTAACCTCTCAAACGCAGCGGCGTACCTATATCCGTCGCGTTTAGACCAAGGGAGCCCCGATGTCACAGGCCGAAGCCGCCCCGGGCGGCGGACCGCTGCCGGAGGGCCCGGCCGTGCCGACGGGCCGGCGCGCCACGCTCGTCAAGCGGCACAGCGTCGTGGTGCGCCTCGCGCACTGGATCACCGTGATCTCGATCACCGCGCTGCTGATGAGCGGGATGCAGATCTTCAACGCGCGCCCGCAGCTCGACTTCGGGTCGAGAACCGACTTCGAGCACCCGCCCTTCGCGATCGGGGACGACGACGCGGGCGGCCGCAAGATCGGCTTCGTCCGCGTGGGCAGCCACCGGTTCGAGACGACCGGCGTGCTGGGCCTGTCCAAGGTCGACGGGGAGCTCGCCGACCGCGCGTTCCCGTCCTGGGCGACGCTGCCCTCCTACCAGGACCTGGGGCTCGGGCGCTCCATCCACTTCCTGTTCGCCTGGGTGTTCGTGCTGAACGGGCTCGTCTACCTCGTCTGGGGTTTCGCGACGAGGCATTTCCGGCGCGACTTCATTCCCACGCGCCACCAGTGGCGGCACATCGGCGCCGCGGTGCGCGAGCACCTGCTGCTGCGCTTCCCCAAGGGGGAGGAGGCGCGGCAGTACAACGCGCTGCAGAAGCTCACCTATTTCGGGCTGGTCTTCGTGGTGCTGCCGGCCCTGATCCTCGCGGGCTGGGCCATGTCGCCCGGCCTCGACGCGGCCTTCCCCGTGCTGCTCGATCTGTTCGGCGGGCGGCAGACCGCGCGCTCGGTCCACTTCCTGGCCGCGGTCGCGGTGGTGCTGTTTATCCTGGTCCACGTGGTCCTGGTGCTCGTGTCCGGGCTTTTCAACAACATGCGGTCGATGATCACCGGATGGTACGACATCGGCCGGGAGCGCCAACCCCATGGCTGACAACCCCACCCGCCGCGGCCTGCTGGCGCGCGGCACGGCCCTTCTGGGCACCCTGGCCCTCGCCGGCTGCGACAAGCTCGTCGACAACGACGCCATGCAGTCCGCCTACGCGCGCGTGCAGGACTTCACGCGGGACCTCCAGGACGCGATCCTCCGGCCGCAGCAGCTCGCGCCCGAGTACACCGAGGCCGACATCTCGCCGATGTTCTACGCGAACGGCTCGACCGATCCGGACGACCCCGACTACAAGCGCCTCGCGGAGGGGGGCTTCAAGGACTACCGGCTCGCGGTCGCGGGGCTGGTGGAGAAGCCCCTGGACCTGTCGCTCGCCGACCTGCGCGAGCGCTTCCCGTCCCGCACGCAGATCACCCGGCACGACTGCGTCGAGGGCTGGAGCTGCATCGGCAAGTGGACCGGCGCGCCCCTCCAGCGCGTGCTGGAGGAGGCCCGCGTCAAGCCGGAAGCCCGCTACGTGCTGTTCCGCTGCTACGACACGATGGACGACGGCTCCAACCTGTCGGGCGAGCCCACGCGGTTCTACGGCACCATCGACCTCCAGGCCGCCGCCCACCCCCAGACCATCCTGGCCTACGAGATGAACGGCAAGCCCCTGGAGGTCCAGTACGGCGCCCCCCTGCGCCTGCGGCTTGAGCGCCAGCTCGGCTACAAGATGAACAAGTTCATCCGGCGCATCGAGCTGGTCGAGAAGTTCGACGACGTCGGCCAGGGCAAGGGCGGCTATTGGGAGGACAACGGCTACCAGTGGTACGCGGGGATCTGACCCGCGGAGCGCCGTTCCGCTTCACCCCTCCCGCACCTACATAAGGGCCGTCAACCGGAGGACGCTTCGCCCATGTTCCTGTTCCGCAAGCCCAAGGCGCTGCCCAGCGAGGCCGAGGCCCTGCCGGGCCGCCCCACCCCGATCCCGACCGCCGAGACGCATGTCGTCAGCCGCCGGCCCCTGAAGGGGGCGCGCGAGGGGCTGGAAACGGTCTACGTCGGCCTGGGCTGCTTCTGGGGCGCGGAGCGGCTGTTCTGGCAGGCGGGCCCCGGCGTGGAGGTGACGGCGGTGGGCTACCAGGGCGGCGTCACGCCCAACCCGACCTACGAGGAGGTGTGCTCGGGCATGACCGGCCACACGGAGATCGTCAGGGTCGTGTTCGACCCCGCCGTGATCCCCTTCGCGCAGCTCCTGAAGGTCTTCTGGGAAGGCCACGACCCGACCCAGGGCATGCGCCAGGGCAACGACGTGGGCACGCAGTACCGGTCCGCGATCTACACCACCACGCCCGCCCAGCTCGGCGAGGCGCGGGCGAGCGCGGAGGCCTACGGCGCGGCGCTGGCCGCGCGCGGCTTCGGCCCCGTCACGACCGAGATCCGGGACGCGCCGCCCTTCTTCTACGCCGAGGACTACCACCAGCAGTACCTCGCCAAGGTGCCCCACGGCTATTGCGGCCTGGCGGGCACCGGGGTTAGCTGCCCCGTGGGCGTCGGCGTCGCAGCGGAATAGGCGAGGCCGGCCGCCCGAGGGGGCGGGAAGGGCGGCATGGTCGAGCGGCTGATCGAACGGTTCATCGTGGCGAGCCGCTGGGTGCTCGCGCCCTTCTTCGTCCTGCTGGTGCTGGCGCTCGTCGGCCTGCTCATCAAGACGGTGCAGCACACGGCCGAGTTCGCGCTGCACTTCGCGGGGGAGACCGAGTCGGGCGTCATCCTCAACACGCTGTCGGTCGTGGACCTGACGCTGACGGGCTCGCTGATCGTCATCGTCATCTTCTCGGGTTACGAGAACTTCGTGTCCAAGATCGACGCCGCCGGGCACTCGGACTGGCCGGACTGGATGGCGGCGATCGACTTCACCGGGCTGAAGCTCAAGCTGATGAGCTCCATCGTGGCGATCTCGGGCATCCAGCTCCTCGAAAACTTCATGAACCTCGACGGCGTCAGCGACCGGACGCTGGGCTGGTCGGTGGGCATCCACCTGACCTTCGTGCTGTCGAGCCTGCTGCTCGCCACCATGGACCGGCTTTCGGGCGGCAAGCACGAGGCCTGACGCCCGCCCCGGGCCTTAGTCCTCCTCTCGCGCCACCACCGCGCGCGCGACCGACACCGCGAACCCCGCCCGCACCAGCCGCGCCACGTCCTTGTCGCGGTGCAGGTCGCGGTCCCGCGACCGGAACGGCCCGAGGCGGCGCCGGCGCGCCCAGGTGGTGGCCTGGGTCACGGGGTCGAGGCCGTCCAGCACGTCGCCGAGCGGCACCGCCTCCGCGTCCACCCCGGCCTGCGCGAGGTCGGCGCGGATGCGCCAGGCCGGACGCCCCTTGGCTTTGAGGCTCGCGGCGCGGCCGCGCGCGAAGGCCTCGTCGTCGAGCAGGCCCGCGCGGGTCAGGCGCTCGACCACGGGCTCGATCAGCGCGCGGGCGGCCGCCTCGTCCGGACCGTCCTGACCCGCCTGACGGAACCGCCGGGCGAGCTTGCGGGCCAGCACCGCGCGCAGGTGCTCGGTCGAGGCCGCGTGGCGGGCCAGGTAGAAGGTCGCCGTGCGCATCAGGGCGTCGGGCGACGGCGCGGGCCCGTCGGCCGTCACGGCCGGGGGTGGCGCGGCTTGCCGGGCGGACGCTTGGGGCCCCCGCGCTCGGCGCGCGCGGGCTCGGCCCGGCCGTCGGGGCCGATGAGGTCCAGGCGGATGTCGTCGGCCCCGTTGTTGCGGGCCGCCGCGACCAGCTTGGCCGCCGCGGCTTCCGCCACCTCGAACTTGGTTTCGCGCTCGAAGATGCGGATCGCGCCCACGTCGCCGCGGGTGAGCTTGCCGCGGCGGCAGATCATCGGCAGCAGCCAGCGCGGGTCGGCGTCGTTGCGGCGGCCGATGTCGAGGCGGAACCACAGGCTGCGGCCGCCGCGCTCGAAGCCCGCGCGCGGCGGCGGGTCGCCCTCGCGCGGGCGCCGCTCCCGCCGCTCGGCCTGGGCCGGAACGGGGCCGGGGTCGTAAACCTCCTCGGGGGCCGGCAGGCGCGAGCGGTAGAGCCGCGCCAGCACGGCCGCGAGCTGCTCCGGCGTGCGCCCGGCGAGCAGGCCGCGGCCGAGCGCCAGCTCCTCCTCGGAGGGCTCCTCGGTGACGAGCGGGTCGGCCGCCATGCGCTCCGCGTCGAGCAGGCGGACGCTGTCGGCGGTGGGGGCCGGGTCCCAGCCGAAGCCGATGCGGGCCGCGAGCAGCAGCGACTCGGCCCTGCGCCGGCGCGACAGCGGCACCAGCAGCGCGCTCACCCCCTTGCGGCCCGCCCGCCCCGTGCGGCCGCTCCGGTGCTGGAGCACGGCCGGGTCGTTGGGGAGGTCCGCGTGGATCACCAGCCCCGTGTTGGGCAGGTCGATGCCGCGCGCCGCCACGTCGGTCGCCACGCACACCCGGGCGCGGCCGTCCCGCAGCGCCTGCATGGCGGTGTTGCGCTCGTGCTGGCTGAGCTCGCCCGACAGCACCACGGCCGCGAAGCCCCGCTCGGTCAGCGCGGCGCCGAGCCGCCGCACCGACTCGCGCGTGTTGCAGAACACCATCGCGGTCGGCGCGTCGTGGAAGCGCAGCAGGTTGACCACCGCGTGCTCGGTCTCGTGCGGCGCGATGCGCACGGCCCGGTAGTCGATGTCGGCGTGCCCGCCCTCCTCGCCCCGGATCTCCAGGCGGAGCGCGTCGCGCTGGTAGGCCCGCGCGAGCGCGACGATGGGCTTGGGCAGGGTCGCGGAGAACAGCAGCGTGCGCCGCCCGGGCGGGGTCGCCTGGAGGATGGCTTCGAGGTCCTCGCGGAAGCCCAAGTCCAGCATCTCGTCGGCTTCGTCCAGCACCGCGGCGCGCAAGGACGCGGGGTCGAAGTTGCCGCGCTCCAGGTGGTCGCGCAGGCGCCCCGGCGTCCCCACCGCGAGGTGGCAGCCCGAAGCCAGCCGCCGCGCCTCGGCGCGGGGGTCCATGCCGCCCACGCAGGCCGCGACCACGGCGCCCGCCCCGGCGTACAGCCAGCCCAGCTCGCGCTGCACCTGCAGGGCCAGTTCCCGGGTGGGCGCCACGACGAGCGCCAGCGGCGGGCCGGGCGGTGGAAAGGTTTCGGCGTCCCCGGGCAGCAGGTCGGGCGCGACCGCGAGCCCGTAGGCGACCGTCTTGCCCGAGCCGGTCCGGGCCGAGACCAGAAGGTCGCGAGCCGCCGCCTCCGGCGCCAGGACGGCGCTTTGCACGGGGGTCGGCTCGTCGTAATTGCGGGACGCGAGCGCGCGGGCGAGCGCGGGATGGGTTTGGGGGAAGCCCAAGGGAAAGATCGAGCCTTGTCGAGAGGGGAGACGGCCGGGGCGGCGGTTCTCGTCCCATGTAGGGCTCCGCGGCCCGGGGCGCCACCCGCGCGGGGGCGGGGCGGCGGGTTGTCATCAGCTTGTCAAACAGCGCGCGCGAGATAACCCCCGTGCCGCCCGACCCCGCCCTGTCCGCCGCAACCGCGCCCGTCCCGTTCCCGAGCGAGCGCCGCCCGCTCGCGGCCGTGCTCGCCGCCCTGCCCGACCCCGTGATCGTGGTCACGGAGGATTTTCGCGTGGTCGCCGTCAACCCCCCGGCCCGCGAGCTGCTGCCCACGCTGCGGTCGGGCGACGTGCTCGCGCTCGCGCTGCGCGACCCCGACGTGCTGGACGGGGTGCGGCGGGTGCACGCCTCGGGGATGGCCGAAACGGTGCCGTGGCGCGACCGGGTGCCGGTCGAGCGCAGCTTCGACGTGACGATCGCGCCGCTCGACGCCGCGGGGGAGGCCCGCGACCTCGTGCTCACGGTCCGCGACCTCACCGAAGCGCGCTTCGTGGCCCGCATGCGCACCGACTTCGTGGCCAACGCCAGCCACGAGCTGCGCACCCCGCTCGCCTCGCTGCTGGGCTTCGTGGAGACCCTGCAGGGCCCGGCGCGCGACGACGCGCGGGCCCGCGAGCGCTTCCTCGCCATCATGGGCGAGCAGGCGCGCCGGATGGCGCGGCTCGTGGACGACCTGCTGTCCCTGTCGCGCATCGAGCAGAACCAGCACGTCCGGCCCGCCACGCCCGTGGACCTCGGCTCCGTCGCGCGCCACGTGGCCGACACGCTGGCGCCGCTCGCCCGCGAGAACGGCGCCCGGCTGGAGGTGAGCGCCCCCGACCCCGTGATCGTGGCGGGGGACCGCGACGAGCTGGTGCGCGTGGCCGAGAACCTGATCGAGAACGCCATCAAATACGGGGCCGCGCCGCGCCCGGACGGGTCGCCGGGGCTGGTGGAGGTCGCGGTCGAGGTGCGGCGGCGCGACGGGCTGCTGACCGTGCGCGACCACGGGCCCGGCATCCACCCCGAGCACCTGCCGCGGCTGACCGAGCGCTTCTACCGGGTCGACGCCGGGGAAAGCCGCTCCAAGGGGGGCACGGGCCTGGGGCTCGCCATCGTCAAGCACATCGTGGCGCGCCACCGTGGGCGGCTGACGGTCAACAGCGCGGTCGGTTGCGGGGCCACCTTCGCGGCCTCGGTGCCCCTGCACCGGAGCGGGCCGCGCTGAGCCGTTTCGGCTGTTGTGAAACCGTCATGCAACCGTCGTAAAACCCACGCGCGTCCCGGCTAGGTCTTGCGCGGCAAGCGACGGGGCCGCGGTTCGAGTGGCACGGGCGCTGCCATGCATAGCGAGGCGATCATGATCACGACCCCCTTCGCGCGCGCCGCCGCGGTGGCCGCGGTTCTCGCGGGTTCGGCCGCCCCGGCGCTGGCCGTCGACATCTCGGGCGCGGGCTCCACCTTCATCTTTCCCGCTTTCACCAAGTGGGCCGACACCTACAAGAAGACCACCGGCACGGCCGTGAACTACCAGTCGATCGGCTCGGGCGGCGGCATCAAGCAGATCAAGGCCAAGACCGTGACCTTCGGGGCCACCGACAAGCCCCTGGAGCTCAAGGAGCTTCAGGAGGCGGGCCTCGAACAGTTCCCCATGATCATGGGCGGCATCGTGCCCGTGGTGAACCTCGACGGCGTGGCGGCGGGCGACCTCACCCTGGACGGGCCGACCCTGGCCAAGGTCTTCATGGGCGCCGTCACCAAGTGGAACGACCCCGCGATCGCCAAGCTCAACCCGTCCGCCAAGCTTCCCGACCAGGCCATCGCCGTGGTGCACCGCTCGGACGGCTCGGGCACGACCTTCAACTTCACCGACTACCTGTCCAAGGTGTCCCCCGACTGGAAGTCCAAGGTCGGCGAGAACACCGCCGTCGAGTGGCCCGCGGGCCTGGGCGCCAAGGGCAACGAGGGCGTGGCCAACAACGTCGCCAACACCAAGGGCGCGATCGGCTACGTGGAATACGCCTACGCCAAGCAGAACAAGCTGACCTTCACCAAGCTCGTCAACCACGACGGCCAGACGGTGTCGCCCACCGTGCCCTCTTTCTCGGCCGCGGCCGCCAACGCGGACTGGGCGCACGCGCCCGGCTTCTACCAGATCCTGACCGACCAGCCGGGCGCCCAGTCCTGGCCCATCACGGCCTCCACCTTCGTGGTGCTCTACAAGCAGCCCAAGGACGAGGCGGCCTCGGCCGAGGCGCTGAAGTTCTTCTCCTGGGCGCTGGAGAAGGGCGGCAAGGAGGCCGAGGCGCTGGACTACATCCCGATGCCCGCCCCGGTGGTGACGCTGATCCGCAAGCAGATGGGTGAGGTCAAGGGCGCGGGCGGCAAGCCGCTCCTCGCCGACTGACGGGCAACCGCGTCGAGGCGTGGCGCGGGACGGGCGGCTCGGCCCTCCCCGCGCGCGCCGACAACCAGGACATCCGCATGGCCGACGTCGCGATCGAACGGGGCAAGGTTGCGCGCGACGCGCTCGCCCGGCAGGACGCCCGCCGCGCCCGGCTGCTCCTGTTCGACCGGGTCTTCGGGCTCACGACGCTCGCGGCCGCGGTGGCCGTGCTCCTGATCCTGGGCGGCGTGCTGGTGCTGCTGGTGCAGGGCGCCTGGCCCGCGCTGTCCGCCTTCGGGCTCAACTTCCTGACGCGCTCCACCTGGAACCCGCCCGACGACGTCTACGGGGCCGCGGCCCCCATCTACGGGACGCTGGTCACCACGGTCCTCGCCATGCTGGTCGCGGTGCCGGTTGGCCTGGGGATCGCGGTGTTCCTGACCGAGCTCTGCCCCTACGCGCTGCGGCGCCCGGTCGGCATCGCGATCGAGCTCCTGGCGGGCATCCCGTCCATCATCTACGGCATCTGGGGGCTGTTCGTGCTGGCGCCCTTCCTCCAGGGCACGGTCGAGCCCGCGCTCATCGCCCTGTTCGGGCCCGTGCCGGGGCTGCGCGACGTGTTCGCGGGGCCGCCCTACGGCGTCGGCATGCTGACGGCGGGCTTCATCCTGGGCATCATGGTGCTGCCCTTCGTGGCCTCGATCTCGCGCAACGTGTTCGAAACGGTGCCGCCCGTCCTCAAGGAGGCCGCCTACGGGGTGGGATGCACGACCTGGGAGGTGGTGCGGCGGATCGTGATCCCCTACACGCGCACGGGGCTGGTGGGCGGCGTCATGCTGGCGCTCGGCCGGGCGCTCGGCGAAACCATGGCCGTCACCTTCGTGATCGGCAACGCCCACAAGATCAGCGCCTCGCTGCTCCAGCCCGCCACCACCATCTCGGCCACCATCGCCAACGAGTTTGCCGAGGCCGACCCGGGCCTCTACACGTCGTCGCTGATCGCGCTGGGCCTGATCCTGTTCGTGATCACCTTCGCGGTGCTCGCCGTGGCCCGGCTGATGCTGGCCCGCATCGACCGCCGCGCCGGAGCCTGACCTTCCCGATGACGCTCTCCACCACGTCCGCCGCCGGCCCGCGCGGCGCCAGCGGGTCCCGCCGCGCCAGGAACACGGTGGCGCTCTCGCTCTGCGTGCTCGCGGCGGGGTTCGGCCTGCTGTGGCTGCTGCTGATCCTCGCCGAACTCGTGTGGAAGGGCGTGGGCGGCCTGAGCGTGGGGGTGTTCACGCGGATGACGGCGCCGCCCGGCGGCGACGGCGGGCTGCTCAACGCCATCTACGGCAGCGTCGTGATGACGGTGATCGGCGTCGCGATCGGCACGCCGCTCGGCATGCTGGCCGGCACCTACATGGCGGAATACGGCCGCTACGCGAGGCTCACCACCGTGGTGCGCTTCGTCAACGACATCCTGCTCAGCGCGCCCTCCATCATCATCGGCCTGTTCGTCTACGAGCTGGTGGTGGTGCCGATGGGCCATTTCTCGGCGCTCGCGGGCGCGGTGGCGCTGGCGCTGATCGTGATCCCCATCGTGGCGCGCACCACCGAGGACATGCTGCTGCTCGTGCCGAACCCCCTGCGGGAGGCAGCGAGCGCCCTCGGCCTGCCCCGCGCCACCGTGATCACCCAGGTCGGCTACCGGGCGGCGCTGACCGGCATCCTGACGGGCGTGCTGCTCGCGGTGGCCCGCGTCAGCGGCGAAACCGCGCCGCTGCTCTTCACGGTGGGCACCAACCAGTTCTTCAACGCCAACCCGCTGCACGAGATGTACAGCCTGCCCACCGTCATCAACAGCTACGCCAACAGCGCCTACAAGGATTGGCAGGACCTGGCCTGGGTGGGGGCGCTGATCGTCACCGCCACCGTGCTCGGCCTGAGCGTGATCGCCCGCGCGTTCGGCGCCCGGAGGGCCACCCGATGAACGACGCCACCCCGTCCCGCCCGGCGCCCGTCAAGGTCGCGCTCAAGGACGTGAAGTTCTTCTACGGCGACACGCTCGCCATCAAGGGCGTGAGCCTGCCGCTCCACGCCAACACGGTCACGGCCTTCATCGGCCCGTCGGGCTGCGGCAAGTCCACCCTGCTGCGCATCCTGAACCGCATGTACGACCTCTACCCGCGCCAGCGCGCCGAAGGCGAGGTGCTGCTCGACGGCGTCAACATCCTGACGGCCGACCAGGACGTGAACGCGCTCCGCGCGCGCATCGGCATGGTGTTCCAGAAGCCCACGCCGTTCCCGATGTCGATCTACGACAACATCGCCTTCGGCGTGAAGCTCTACGAGCGGCTGCCCAAGGGCGAGCTGGACGCCCGCGTCGAGAAGGCGCTGCGCGGCGCGGCCCTGTGGGCCGAGGTCAAGGACAAGCTCGACGCGAGCGGGCTCAGCCTGTCGGGCGGCCAGCAGCAGCGGCTCTGCATCGCCCGGACGGTGGCGATCAGCCCGGAGGTGATCCTGCTCGACGAGCCCTGCTCGGCGCTGGACCCGATCTCGACGGCCCGCGTCGAGGAGCTGATCGACGAGCTGAAGGCCCAGTACACGATCGTGATCGTCACCCACTCCATGCAGCAGGCCGCCCGCGTGTCGGACCGCACGGCCTTCATGTACCTGGGCGACCTGGTCGAGTTCGACGACACCAAGAAGATCTTCACCTCGCCCGCCAAGAAGCAGACGCAGGACTACATCACCGGCCGCTTCGGCTGAGCCGGGGGTCCGGAACCAAGAGCGGAGGCCCTCGCATGGTCGACCACACCGTCAGCTCCTACGACAAGGAGCTCGAAGTTTTGGGCCGCAAGATCGCCGAGATGGGCGGCATCGCCGAGCAGATGCTGTCGCGCGCCATGGACGCGCTGGCGGGGCTCGACGTGGAACTCGCCCGCGCGGTGGTGGCCAAGGACGCGCGGCTCGACACCCTCCAGCGCGAGATCGAGCACAGCGCCGTGCTCACCATCGCGCGGCGCCAGCCCATGGCGCTGGACCTGCGCGAGATCGTGGCCGCGATCCGCGTGTCGGGCGACCTGGAGCGGATCGGCGACCTCGCCAAGAACATCGCCAAGCGCGCCGTCCGCATCGCGTCCGAGCCGCGGCTGCCGCGCGCGACCGTCGGCCTCAAGCACATGCACGACCTCGCGGCCGAGCAGTTGAAGGACGTGCTCGACGCCTACGCCCAGCGCGACGTGGAGCGCGTGCAGGCCGTCTGGACGCGCGACGCCGAGCTCGACGCGCTGGAAGACTCGGTGTTCCGCGACCTGCTCACCTTCATGATGGAGGACCCGCGCAACATCTCCTTCTGCGCCCACCTCCTGTTCTGCTCCAAGAACCTGGAGCGGGTGGGCGACCACACCACCAACATCGCCGAGACCGTCTACTACCTGGTCACGGGCGAGACCCTGCCCATGGACCGCCCCAAGGGCCGCGGCTCCGCCGAGGCCGACGCCGCCCTCGACCCCGAGGTGACCTGAGCCGCTCGACGAGGGGGGTGTCGCGGTGAACAGCATGCGCACCAATCCCGGCAAGCCGGGGCCGGCCGGCGGCGGCACACCCCGCATCCTGGTCGTGGAGGACGAGCACGCGCTGGCGCTGCTGCTCACCTACAACCTGGAGGCCGAGGGCTTTGCGGTGGAGCGGGTCGAGCGCGGCGACGAGGCCGAGCTGCGCCTGGCCGAGGCGCCGCCCGACCTGGTGATCCTGGACTGGATGCTGCCGGGCGTGTCGGGCCTGGAGATCTGCCGGCGCCTGCGGGCGCGGGAAGCCACGCGCTCGCTGCCCGTGATCATGCTCACCGCCCGGGGCGAGGAGGCCGAGAAGGTGCGCGGGCTGTCGGTGGGCGCCGACGACTACGTGGTCAAACCCTTCTCCGTGCCCGAGCTGATGGCGCGGGTCCGCTCGCTCCTGCGCCGCTCCCGCCCCGAGCGCCTCGCGACGCGGCTGGTGGCGGGCGACCTCGACCTCGACCGTGAAACGCGCCGCGTCCGCCGCGCGGGCCGCGACGTCCACCTGGGGCCGACCGAGTTCCGGCTGCTCGAATACCTGATGGAGCGGCCGGGCCGGGTGTTCTCCCGCGCGCAGCTGCTCGACGGCGTGTGGGGCCTGTCGGTCGAGATCGACGAGCGCACCGTGGACGTCCACGTGGGCCGGTTGCGCAAGTCGCTGTCGCGGGGGCGCGAGCGCGACCCGCTGCGCACGGTTCGCGGGGCGGGCTACGCGTTCGACGAGACGTTCGGCAAGGCGTGAGGAGCAGGGCGCCCCGAGCCGTCCGCCTTCCGCCGGCGGCCGGCTCTTATTCCCAGATGGCCAGGCGCGCCGTCCCGGAGCGCGCGTGCCTCTCAGATCAAGCGGACCGCTTGAAGTTCAGACGAACGTAGGCCAGGCCGAAGCCGGCGCGCTTGTAGTTGCGGTAGGACGAGAACCCGGCCGCGTCCTCGCTCTCGGGACGCCCCGTTTCGGCGGTCAGCACGGTGGCGCCCCGCTCCACGGCGGCGTCGATCCGCTCGGCGATGAGCGCGGAATGCAGCCCGCGCCTGCGGTGGTCCGGCAGCACGGTGTCGATGCCGAACCAGGCGCTCCCGCCGTGCAGGAACAGGGCGCCGGCGCCCGCCGGCGTGCCGCCCACGCGCGCGAGGAAGCACAGCCAACCGGTGCGCCCCACCAGGGCCGCGAACCACTCCGCGCAGATCTCCGGCAGGCTGAAGCCGGCCTGCGCGGTCCGGCCGTAGGCCTCGGCCGACGCGGCATCCGCGATGTCGACCTTCGCGGCCACGTCCGATCCCCGCGGGGCCGGGGAGAGTCCCGGCCGGGTGAACTTGGCCCAGCCGTTCCCGGATTTGCCGAGCCGATGCTGATCGAGGCTGGCCTGTCCGTCCGCGTCGATCGCGCCGGGCGCGATCTGCAGCGCCCAGCTGGGCGCCGCGTGCGCGTTGAGCCAGCTCACCGCCGCCGCGTCGTCGGAAAGCGTCCCCTGCGTTCCGACGGCCATCGCCCGGTTGAACTCCGTGATCGGCACCGCGCGGCTGGCGAGCAGGCCCACGCCGCCGGCCTTCTCGTGCGACAGGCCGAGCTGCTCCGCGACGCGCGGCGAGGCGGCCGCGAAGAGGTCGAGGCAGGCGTCGCGCTCGATCAGTTCCGCCGCCCGCGCGATCCCGCTCGCATCGGCCTCATGCATGATCCTGTCCCTGCGTTGCGGTGCGCCCCCGGCGAGGCCGGTCGGCCCACCAGAATGTCGCACGTGTTGCCCGAACCAAACTCGGCACCCCGCCCGTGAAGTCAAGGACCGGGCCGGCCCTCGCGGGTCCGCGCCGGGATTCCGGCCTCCCGCGGCCGCATCGCCCACGCGAGTGCGGCCCCCGCCGCCATCAGCGCCGACGTCGCCCAGAACACCGCCCGCATGCCGACGTGGCCGCCGACGAGCCCGCCCAGCAGCGGCCCCACGACCTGCCCCGCGTATTGCGACGAGATCGAATAGCCCAGGATCGCGCCCGCCACGCCCTCCGGCACGCTGTGGCGGATGACGCTGGCGATGCAGGGCAGCAGCCCGCCCAGCGCCAGCCCCATCAGGAAGCGCAGGCCCACGAGCTGCCAGCCCGCCGTCACCAGCGCCTGCGGCACCAGCAGCGCCGCGCAGATCAGGAGGCTGCCCGCGATCACGCGCCAGGGCCCGATCCGGTCGGCGAGCCGCCCCAGCCGCGACGCGGACAGGACGCTGCCCAGCGCCGCGGCCGACATCACCAGGCCCGCCACGAAGGTGACGCGGGCGGGGTCGGCGACGAGCTGCGCCACGTAGACCGTGATGATGGGTTCGATCGACATGGTCGCGACCATCAGGAGCAGGCCCATCACGAGCATGGCGGCCGCGGGCCGCTTGTCGGGAACGGCGGCCCAGCCGCGCCGCCCCTTCGCGCCCGCGGCTCCCCGGGGCCGGCGCTCCTCCTTGATCAGGACGGTGGTGGCGAGGAACGCCGCGAAGATCGCGGCGCCGACCAGCAGAAAGGTGGCGCGCATGCCGATCAGCGGCGGCAGCACGCCGCCGATCAGCGGCCCCGCGAGGTTGCCCGCCATGATGCCGGAGGACAGCAGCCCCAGCGCCCAGGCGGATCGCGCCTTGGGCGATTGCGTGGCGACCAGCACGGTCGAGCCCGAGGAGTAACCCCCCAGGAGCCCGATCGCGAGACGCAGGACGAAGAGCTGCCCCACGCTGCCGACCAGCCCCATCAGCGACATCGCGACCGCCATGCCCAGGCTCGCGCGGATCAGCATCAGCTTGCGGCCGTAGCGGTCGGCGAGGTGGCCCCACAGCGGCGCCACCAGCCCCGCCGAGAAGAAGGTCGCCCCGAAGCACGCCCCCGACCACTGCACGATGGCGGCGTGGTCGCGCACGCCCAGGTGCTCGACGTAGAGCGGCAGGAACGGCAGCAGCAGCGTCATGCCCACGATGGTGGTGAACGAGCCCGCCACGCACACCGCGAGGTTGCGCCGCCAATGGGGCGAGCCGGCCTCCTCCGGGCGGGCCGCCGGCGGCGCGATCTCGTCGGCGTCGAGGGGCGAGTCGATCGCCAGTGTCGGCTCGCGGCCGGGGCGCGCGTCGTCGGACGGCATGAGGCACTCCGGGGGAGGAACGGCGCACCGCCGCGCGGGCGTCGTGCCCGTTCTAGCCGCCGGGCGCCGCGGGGTCGACCGGGCCTAAGGGCTTTGACCCCCTGCTGGTGTTGGCCGGTTTGCCCCTTCTCCCGCCCCGGGCGGGAGAAGGTGTCCGAAGGACGGATGAGGGTGGGGCCACGCGTCGCGCGGAACCCCCTCATCCGCCCTGTCGGGCATCTTCTCCCCGCGAGCGGGGCGAAGGGCAGAACCGGCAGACGGCCCAGTCCTGTGAACGACATGGCCGCCGGGCGGGGCGGAGGGCACCGGTCGCGTCAACCTCAGGTCGCAACCCTGCCGGGCCCCGTCCCGCGCTTGTCCGGCACCGACCCCGTGTGGTTTCATGCGCCCGGCCGCCAGAGCCGCCCGCCCGAGGAACGCCCGCATGAACCGCCAGATCGTCCGCCGCCCCAAGCGGCCCACCATCACTGACGCGGAGGCGCTCACCTTCCATTCGATGGGGCGGCCGGGCAAGCTGGAGGTGATCGCCACCAAGCCGATGACCACGCAGCGGGACCTGTCGCTCGCCTATTCGCCCGGCGTGGCGGTGCCGGTCAAAGCCATCCACGCGAACCCGGCCGCGGCCTACGAGTACACGGGCCGCGCCAACATGGTGGGCGTGATCTCCAACGGCACCGCCATCCTCGGGCTCGGCAACCTGGGCGCGCTCGCCTCCAAGCCCGTGATGGAGGGCAAGGCGGTGCTGTTCAAGCGCTTCGCCGACGTGAACGCCATCGACCTCGAGGTGGACGCCGAGGACCCGGACGCCTTCATCAACGCCGTGCGCTACCTGGGCCCGTCCTTCGGCGGCATCAACCTGGAGGACATCAAGGCGCCCGAGTGCTTCGTGATCGAGCAGCGCCTGCGCGAGCTGATGGACATCCCCGTCTTCCACGACGACCAGCACGGCACCGCCATCATCGCGGCGGCGGGGATGCTGAACGCCATCCGGCTGACGGGCCGCGACATCGCGCAGACCACGCTCGTGTGCAACGGCGCGGGGGCGGCCGGCATCGCCTGCCTCGACCTGATCAAGTCGATGGGCTTCCGGCCCGAGAACGTCATCCTGTGCGACACCAAGGGCGTGGTCTACCAGGGCCGCACGGAGGGCATGAACCAGTGGAAGTCGGCGCACGCCGCGGTGACCGACCGGCGCACGCTCGCCGAGGCCATGGAGGGCGCCGACATCTTCTTCGGCCTGTCCGTCAAAGGGGCGCTGACCCCCGACATGGTGCGCGCCATGGCCCCCAACCCCATCCTGTTCGCCATGGCCAACCCCGACCCCGAGATCACGCCCGAGGAGGCGCACGCGGTGCGCGACGACGCCATCGTGGCGACCGGGCGGTCGGACTACCCCAACCAGATCAACAACGTGCTGGGCTTCCCCTACATCTTCCGCGGCGCGCTGGACGTCCACGCCACCGCCATCACCATGGAGATGAAGGTGGCGGCCGCGGTGGCGCTCGCCGACCTCGCGCGCGAGGACGTGCCCGACGAGGTCGCGATGGCCTACGACGGCTCCCGGCCCCGCTTCGGGCGCGACTACATCATCCCCGCGCCCTTCGACCCGCGGCTGATCCGCACCGTGCCCGCGGCCGTCGCCAAGGCCGCGATGGACTCGGGCGTGGCGCGCCGGCCCATCACCGACATGGACGGCTACCGGGCCCAGCTCTCGGCCCGGCGGGACCCCGTGGCGGGCGCCCTCCAGCGCGTCTACGACACGGTGCGGCGCAAGCCCAAGCGCGTGGTCTTCGCCGAGGGCGAGGAGGAGCAGGTGATCCGCGCCGCGCTGTCCTTCGTCAACCAGGGGCTCGGCACCGCCATCCTGGTGGGGCGCGAGGAGCGCGTGAAGGCCGCGGCCGAGGCGGCCGGCGCGGACCTGTCCGACAAGGCCATCGAGGTCCACAACGCGGCGCTCTCCAACCGCAACGCCATCTACGCGCAGTTCCTCTACGAGCACCTCCAGCGCCAGGGCTTCCTCCTGCGCGACTGCCAGCGCCTCATCAACCAGGACCGCAACCACTTCGCGGCCGCCATGATCGCCAACGGCGACGCCGACGCCCTGGTGACGGGCGTCACGCGCAACTTCTCCGTGGCGCTGGCCGAGGTCCGCCGGGTGGTGGACGCCAAGCCCGGGCACCGGGTGATGGGCGTGTCGCTGGTGCTGGCCCGGGGACGCACGGTGCTGGTGGCCGACACCGCCATCACCGAGATGCCCGACGCGGCCGACCTCGCGGCCATCGCGGTTGAGGCCGCGGCGGTGGCGCGGCACCTCGGCTACGAGCCGCGCGTGGCGCTGCTCGCCTTCTCGACCTTCGGCCACCCGGCCGGCGAGCGCTCGCAGCGGGTGCAGGAGGCGGTGCGGCTGCTCGACGCCCGGCACGTCGACTTCGAATACGACGGCGAGATGTCGGCCGAGGTGGCGCTGAACGCCGAGCGGATGGCGGCCTACCCGTTCTGCCGCCTGTCCGACACGGCCAACGTCCTGGTGATGCCGGCCTTCCACTCGGCCTCGATCTCCACCCACATGCTCCAGGAGATGGGCGGCGCGACCCTGATCGGCCCCCTCATCGTGGGGTTGGACCGGGCGGTGCAGATCGTGCCGCTCGGCGCCAAGGACACCGACATCGTCAACATGGCGGCGCTGGCGGCCTTCGGCGTCGGGGGATAGAACCAGCACCGACCCCCGGAGGCCCGCCGTGATCACCTTCTACTACAACCTCGCCCCCAACCCCATGAAGGTGGCCCTGTTCCTGGAGGAGGCGGGCCTGCCCTACGAGCCCGTGCCGGTGGACACCCGGCGCGGCGAGCAGTTCGCGCCGGACTACACGGCGCTCAACCCCAACGCCAAGTGCCCGACGATCGTGGACGACGGCGTGACCGTGTTCGACAGCAACGCGATCCTGCTCTACCTCGCGGAGAAGACGGGCCGCTTCCTGCCGCCCGCGGGCGACGCGGCGCGGGCGGACCTCCTGTCCTGGCTCATGTTCGTGGCGACCGGCATCGGCCCCTATTCGGGGCAGGCCGTGCATTTCCGGCACTTCGCGCCGAAGAGCCAGGACTACGCGGCCCGGCGCTACGACCACGAGGCGCATCGCCACTACGGGCTCCTCGACGCGCGGCTGGCCTCGCGGCGCTACGTGCTGGGCGACACCTACACGATCGTCGACATGGCCGTGTGGGGCTGGTCGCGCATGGTGCCCTTCATCATGGGGGAGGGAACCTGGGACACGCTGCCCAACCTCAAGCGCCTGATGGACGAGATCGGCGCCCGCCCCGCGGCCGCGCGCGTCGAGGCGCTCCGGGGGCGGCACAGCTTCAAAACCGAGATGGACGACGAGGCGCGCCGCTTCCTGTTCCCGCAGATCAAGCCCGAGGCGGCCTGAACCCGCGGTCCCCCGTCGCCGACCGTGACGACCGCCGGGCCGTGAGCCCCGGCTTCGCGACGCTGGTTCACGCCGACTGGAGCGTGGGGGCGTCCGGGCGCTGGGCCGCCCGGGCCGTGCGGACGCCCTCGGGCTGGCGGGCGGGGGCGCCGTTCAACGTGCCCGAGCCGCGCCGCTTCGCGGCCGGGCTGCTGGAAGAGGGCGCGACCCGCCCGGTGCTGGCCGGCTTCGATTTCCCCATCGGCCTGCCGGTGGGTTACGGGCGGCGGACCGGGTTCCCGGACTTCAGGACCGCGCTGCCCCGCTTCGGCACGGGCGGCTGGGCCGAGTTCGGCCGGGTCGCGGCCGAGCCCGGGGAGGTCGGGCTCGCGCGGCCCTTCTACCCGGCCAAGCCGGGCGGGCGGGCGCTGCGCCACCTGCTCGACGGGCACGGGGTCGCGACCATCGACGCCCTGACCAGGGCCTGCGAGCGGGGCGGCCCGGGCCGCAGGCCCGCAGGCTGCCTGTTCTGGACGCTCGGCGGCAACCAAGTGGGCAAGGCCATGCTGGCGGGCTGGCGCGAGGTGGTCGTGCCGGCGCTCGACGGGGGCGCCCGGCTGTGGCCCTTCGACGGCGACCTGGACGCGCTCGCCCCGGACGGCCTGACGCTCGCCGAAACCTACCCCGCCGACGTCTACGCCAAGCTCGGCGCCCGCTTCGGGCCGCGCGAAAGCAAGACGCGCGCGGCCGACCGCGCCCGCAAGGCGCCCGCGCTGCTGGCCTGGGCGGACGGGATCGGGCTCGCCCTCGACGACGACCTCCGCGCGGGCCTGGCCGAAGGCTTCGGGGTGGCCGACAGGGGCGGGGACCGGTTCGACGCCGTGGTCGGCCTGTTCGGCCTCGTCGCCGTGGTGGCCGGGCGCTGGCCGGCCGGGGCGCCGAACGGCGTCGACGTGCGGCGGTGGGAGGGCTGGATCCTGGGCCGCGCGCCGTGAGCCCGCCTCAGATCGTGACCTGGGCGCCGAGCTCCACCACGCGGTCGGAGGGGATGGAGAAGAAGTCCGTCGCGGTCGCGGCCTGTTTGGTGAGCGCGATGTAGAGCTTGTCCTGCCACACCGGCATCCCGGAGTTGGGCGAGGCCTTCAGCGTCCGCCGCCCCAGGAAGAACGACGTCGTCATCACGTCGAAGCGCAGGCCCGCCTTGCGGAACTGCGCCAGGGCCTCGGGCATGCGCGGCAGCTCCATGTAGCCGTAGTTCAGGATGATCTTGGTGAAGTCGTCCGACAGCTTCTCCAACTGGTAGCGCTGCGCCTGGGGCACGCGCGGGGCGTCGGTGGTCTTCACCTGGAGCACGATCACCCGCTCGTGGATGACCTTGTTGTGCTTGAGGTTGTGCATCAGCGCCGAGGGCGCGACCTCCGGGTCGCTGGTGAGGAAGATGGCGGTGCCGGGCACGCGGGTTGGCTTGCTCTTGGCGAGCATGCGGATGAGGTCGCGGGTGGAGATCGAGTCGCGGTGCGTCTTCTGCGACAGGAAGGCCGTGCCCCGCACCCAGGTCCACATGAGCAGCATGGAGCCCATGCCGAGCAGCAGCGGCACCCAGCCCCCGTCGAGCACCTTGGCCATGTTGGCGAACAGGAAGGCCAAGTCGATCACCAGGAAGAAGGACACGAAGGCGACCGCGCCCGCGAGCGGCCAGCGCCACAGCTTCCACACCACCACGAAGGACAGCGAGGTCGTCACCACCATGGTGCCCGTGACCGCGATGCCGTAGGCGTTGGCGAGCGCGTCGGAGCTCTTGAACAGGAACACCAGCACGAGCACGCCGATCAGCATCAGCCGGTTGGCGCGCGGCACGAAGATCTGGCCTTCCGTGGTCTCCGACGTGTGCTGGATCTCCATGCGCGGCAGCAGGCCGAGCTGGATCGCCTGGCGGATCAGGGAGAAGGCGCCGGTGATCACCGCCTGGCTCGCGATCACGGTGGCGACCGTGGACAGGATCACGAAGGGGATCAGCAGGGCGCCCGGCACCATCAGGTAGAACGGGTCGCGGATGGCGTCGGGCCGGTGCAGCACCAGGGCCCCCTGGCCCAGGTAGTTGAGCAGCAGCGCGGGCAGCACGAAGGCGAGCCAGGCGACCTGGATCGGCAGGCGGCCGAAGTGCCCCATGTCGGCGTAGAGCGCCTCCGCGCCCGTGACCGCCAGGAACACGAGGCCCAGCGTCACAAAGCCCGCGGCCCCGTGGCCGAACAGGAAGCCGAGCCCGTTCAGCGGGTTGAAGGCCGTCAGGATGACGGGGGCGTCGAGGAGGTGGACGATCCCCAGAAGCCCGATCAACCCGAAGAACACCACCATGATGGGGCCGAAGAAGGCCGCGACCTTGGCGGTGCCCAGGCTCTGCACCGCGAACAGCGTGATCAGGATCACGACCGTGATCGGGATCACGTAGGCGCTGAGGTCCTTCTGGGCGACCTGGAGGCCTTCCACGGCCGACAGCACCGAGATCGCGGGCGTGATGATGGCGTCGCCCGAGAACAGGGCCGCGCCCGCGACGCCCAGGATGAACACGGGCGTGGCGCGCCGTCCGAGCGCGGTCTGGGCCAGCGCCATCAGCGACAGCGTGCCGCCCTCGCCGCGGTTGTCGGCGCGCATGAGGAACAGCACGTACTTGACCGTGACGATGAAGAACAGCGCGTAGATGAGCAGCGACACCACGCCCACCACCTCGGCCTGCGAGGCGCCGGTGTTCTGGGCGTGGGCGAGCGCGCTCTTCAGCGCGTAGAGCGGGCTCGTGCCGATGTCGCCGTAGACCACGCCCATCGAGCCCAGCGTCATGGCCAGGAAGCCGCTCCGGGCGTGGCCGTCCTCGCGGTGAGACCCGGGCAGCACGGCCTCGGCCGCGGGAAGGTCCTGCACGGTGTCGTGGGGCATCGGGGTCGGGTCTCGTTCGCGCGGGTCAGGGCGCGCCGCCCGCGTGTCTATACGCTATATGGGGATGCGAGAAGGGCGCCGGAGCCGCAGGGCGCGGGCCGCGGGTGGCGGCCCGAACTGTCGCGGCCGGGCGAGGGGTGGGGTCGGGCATGGCGGTCAAGGCGCGGGTCACGGTCAGGGGCGGCTGGATCGACGTGGAGTTCTCGGGCGACACGCTCGTGCTGGCCGCGGTGGGAACGCCGCTCCAGTACCTGGTCAAGGCCCCGACCTCGATCCCCGCGCGCCACAAGCAGCTCGAAGACAGGAGCCGGTACCGGCGGCTCGCCGTGGCGGCGGTCGGCGAGGTCGACCCCGAGGCCGAGCCGGGCGACGCCGAGGCGGTCTGGTCCTGGCGGGCCGGGTGACGCCGGCGAGGGCGGTTCAGCCGCCCTGCCCGCCCTCGATGCGCCGCCCCGTCGCGGGATCGAAGAGGTGGACGTGGGCGGGGTCGACGGCGAGGGGGGCGAGGTCGCCGGCCCTCACGCCCGGCCGGCCCGGGAGGGACACGGTCGCGGGGGTTCCGAGCACGGTGCCGTGGACGTGCGACTCGGCGCCGGTCGCCTCGATCAGCGTCACCCGGAAGGGGAGGGCGTCCGGCCCGTCCGCGAGCGCGAAATGCTCCGGCCGCACGCCGGCCATCACGGCGCGTCCGTCCTCCACCGGCGCGCCGGACCGCAGCGGCAGAGACGCCCCGTCGCCGAGGTCCACGGCCGCGCGCCCGTCGCCCCGCGCGATCCGCCCCTTGAGCAGCGCCATGGCGGGCGAGCCGATGAAGCGGGCCACGAACAGCGTCGCGGGCCGGTCGTAGACGTCGAGGGGCGGGCCGATCTGCTCCACGTCGCCGTGGTTCATGACCGCGATGCGGTCCGACATGGTCATGGCCTCGACCTGGTCGTGGGTGACGTAGACCGCGGTGGTGCCGATGCGCGCCTGCAGGGCCTTCAGCTCCACCCGCATCTGCACGCGCAACTGCGCGTCGAGGTTGGAGAGCGGCTCGTCGAACAGGAACAGCTTTGGCTCCCGCACGATCGCCCGGCCCATGGCGACGCGCTGGCGCTGGCCGCCCGACAGCTGCCGCGGGTGGCGGTCGAGCAGGTCGGACAGGCCCAGCAGGCCCGCCGCGCGCGCGACCGCCTCCGTCCGCGCGGGCTTGCCGACGCCGCGCAACTCCAGGCTGAAGCCCATGTTCTGCGCCACCGTCAGGTGCGGGTAGAGCGCGTAGTTCTGGAACACCATGGCGACGTCGCGGTCCTTGGGCGCGACCGCGTTGACGACCCGGCCGCCGATCGCGATCGTGCCGCCCGTCACCGACTCCAGGCCCGCGATCATGCGCAGCAGGGTGGACTTGCCGCAGCCCGAGGCGCCCACCAGGGACAGGAACTCGCCGTCCCGCACCGCGATGCTGGCGTCGGCGATCACGGTCTGGGCGCCGTAGGTCTTGCGGACGTGGGTGAGGTCGACGCTGGCCATCCGCGCGTGGCCTACAGCACCACGACCTTGTTGAGATAGCGCGGCGCCCCCGTGTCGAGCCCCTTGGCCTCGGCCGCGCGCTCGCCCAGCATCTGCAGCGCGGGCAGGACGACGAGGGGCAGCAGCGCGGGGTCGGCGTCCACGGGCAGTTCCACGTCGCCCGGGCCGCCGAGGCCCAGCACCAGCGCGCCCTTGTCCCTGAGCTCCCTCGCCACGCGCGCCTCCTCGTCGCGCGTGTCGGGATGATAGAGCAGGGTCACGAGGCTGCGGCGGTCGATCAGGCTGACGGGCCCGTGCCGGTACTCCATGGTATGGTAGGCCTGGGCGTAGGAAAGGCTCATCTCCTGGACCTTGATCGCGCCCTCGGCCGCGATGCCATAGAGCGGCCCCGCGCCCAGGTAGACGAAATGCGAGCGGTCCCGGAGCGCCGCCGGGAGCCGCGCGTCCAGGGCCTCCATCAGGGCGCGGGCCGCCGTGGCGGCCTCGGTGCCGACCGTCACGCCCGCGAGCCGCAGCCCGGCCTGCACCATCAGGCTCGCCGAGGCCGTCATCACGATCCCCTCGTCGGGATGGGTCGGCAGCAGAACCGTCCGGTCCGCCGCGCGGGTGACGCCGCTCCCCGCCTGGCAGGTCACCCCGACCGTGGCGAAGCCGCGCGCGCGGCTTTCCTCCAGGGCCTGGATCGTCTCGGTCGATTCGCCGCTGCGCGACAGCGCGATCACGTCCGCGACCGCGCCGTCGGGCAGGTAGGCGCGCCGCCGCCGCGCCCAGTCGCCGCCCGGCGCCGCGATGGCCCGCAGGCCGCGGAGATTGAAGGCGGCCGCGATCGCCTGAGCCAGGTGGAAGGACGTGCCGCAGCCCACCACCACGTGGGTCGCGGCGGCGTCGGTCAGGGCGGGGGGGACGGGCGCGCGGTCCCAGAACGGGAACTGCTCGCGGATGACGCGTTCGGTGGTGTTCATGGGGTCCGGTCTTCCGTTGGGGGCGGTCACTTGCCGGAGCCCGCCATCAGGCCCTGGACGAGGTAGCGGTTGAGGAACAGCACGAGCAGGACGGGCGGCAGGATGGCGAGCACGCCGGCCGCGTTCATGAGCCCGTAGTCCACGTAGTTCTTGGTCACGAACTCGGGGATCAGCACCGTCAGGGGCTTGGTGTTGAGCGTCGGCGAGAACACGAGCGGGACCATGAACTGGCCCCAGGCGCTCAGGAAGGTGAGGATCGCGGCCGCGATCAGCCCCGGGGCCGCGAGCGGCAGCACCACGCGCACCAGCGTGTAGAGGCGGCTCGCCCCGTCGATCCAGGCGGCCTCCTCCAGCGACAGGGGCAGCGAGCCGTAGACGCTGCGCATCAGCCACAGCGCGAGCGGCAGGAAGGCCGACACGTAGATCAGCACGATGCCGAGGTAGGTGTCGATCAGGCGGAGCGTCACCAGCAGCCGGTAGAGCGGGATCATCACCGTGTAGGCGGGCACGGCCAGCGTCGCCACGGTGAGCACGAACAGCAGGTCGCGTCCCGGGAAGCGCAGCCGCGTGAACGCGTAGCCCCCGAACCCCGCGAGCAGCACCGTGAGCGCGGTGGCGACGAGCGACACCACGATGCTGTTGACGAGCGCCCGGCTGAACTGCGGCCACACCGACTGCGTGTCGGCCCCAAGGTAGGTGCCGGTCGCGCCCAGCAGCTTGGCGTAGTGCTCCCACGTCACGTGCGCGGGCACGAAGTGCGGCGGCTGGGCGGCCAAGTCCGTGGGCGGCGTGAGGCTGGTCGCCACCGCCCAGTAGATGGGCCCGAGCGACCAGGCGAGCAGCACCGCCACCGCCAGCGCGAGCCCGACACGGCCGAGGGTGGCGCGCGCGCTCACTCGTACCTCGTTTCGCGGTACACCCGCAGCACGTAGACGAGCGACACCAGGCAGGACGCCAGCATCACCAGCACCGACAGCGCCATGCCGTAGGAGAAGTGCAGGTTCTGGAAGGCCGACATGTAGACCTGCGCCACCACCGTGCGGGTGTCGAGGCTGGAGCCCGACAGGATCCAGGCCTCGTCGAACAGGTTGAAGGCGAACACGGTGGACTGGCTGAGCGCGATCGCGAGCCCGCCCGAGATCAGGGGCAGCGTCACCTTGCGGAAGCAGCGCACCGGCCCCGCGCCGTCGAGGCGGGCCGCCTCGTAGAGCTCGCCCGGGATCGATTGCAGCGCCGCCAGCAGGATCACGGCGGTGAGCGGCATCATGCGCCACACGTGGACGAGGCTGACCAGGATCAGCGCGGTCGCGCGGTCGTTGAACCACACGCGGGGGGCTGAGATGAGATGCAGGCGCAGGAGCGCGCCGTCGAGCAGCCCGTAGCTGGGATTGTAGATCCACAGCCAGACGATGGCGTTGACCACGGGCGGCAGCGCCCAGGGCAGGATCACGGCGGCCAGCAGCCAGCGCCGCCCCGTCCTGACCCGGTTCAGCAGCAGCGCGGCCCCGAGCCCGCCCAGCGTTTCCAGCGTGACCGCCACCGCCACGTAGGCGAGCGTGTTGAGCCAGGCCTGGTTCACGGCCCGGTCGCCCGCGAGGTCCAGGTAGTGCCTGAGCCCGATGAAGGGCGTGCCGGCCCGCATCGGGTCGACCCGGTGCAGGCTGTCCCACAGGGTGAGGACGAGCGGCACGAAGACCAGCGCGCCCATCACCAGGGCCACCGGCGCGGCCAGCGCGAGGCCGAGCCCGCGCTCGCCCGCGTGGGCGAGCGCGGGCGCGGGCTTGCCCGC
>CAXTDZ010000022.1:0-41115 GCA_964243035.1 uncultured Lichenihabitans sp. | reverse complement strand
GCTGAATTTGATCCATGTGGCTCACGGTCCAGTCGTAAACCCCCGAGAAGGGAGCCTGAAGCGATCGTCCCATCGGAGTGAGTGCGTATTCGACGCCAAGTTGCCGCCCCGATAATATCGTTCGAGACACCATCCCGTTGCGCTCCAGTTTGCGGAGGGTCTGGGTCAGCACGCGCTGCGTGATGCCCTCCAGCCGGCGCTTGATGGCGTTGAAGCGGTGGGGCCGGGTCAACACGGCCAGCACGAGCATAGACCATTTGTCGGCGATTTGATCGAGGATGGCCCGGCTCGGACAATCGGCGCGATAGACCGGTTCGTTCTCGAGCACGGTCGGCATGGTATGCTCCATGATATTTGGTATGGTTTTGGTGCGTAATTGACACCAGGTATGCGCTTGATACTTCGCAGACACCAGTCCTGCAATCGCCGGGATCGGTCTGCCCCGGAGTACCGCCATGACCATGCCTGATTTCGAAAAGCTTCGCGTCATCCACCATGCCCACGTGGCAACCGTAACTTTCAACAATCCCCCGGTGAACGTTCTCGACGTCGGGCTGATGGCTGAACTCCGCCTGCTGCTGGCGACCTTGCGCGACGATCCCGAAACCAAGGTCATCGTCTTCGAGAGCGCCGATCCCGACTTCTTTATTGCGCACGTCGACATGACGCTGATCGACGAGCCGCAGGCCTTTGACGACCTTGCGAAGGACGTGCCTCCCGGGCTGAACCTTTTTCAAGCCTTGGGCGAAGCGCTGCGCGCTCAGCCGCAGGTGACGATCGTCAAGCTGGCCGGTCACGCTCGCGGCGGCGGTGCCGAGTTCGTCGCGGCAGCCGACATGGCCTTTGCCGCACGCGGGTCCGCGGGGCTCGCGCAATGCGAGGCGCTGATGGGCATCACGCCGGGCGGGGGCGCGACGCAGTACCTCGCCAGCCGGACGACGCGGGGACGTGCGCTCGAGATCATCCTTGGCGCGGACCTCATCGACGCCGACACGGCCGAACGTTACGGCTGGATCAATCGTGCCTTGCCGGCAGATGCGCTCGACGCCTTCGTCACTCGGTTGGCGCGCAACATCGCCGCACTGCCCGACGGGGTGATCGAGGCCGCAAAGGCAGCCCTGCCGCCGGCGGATCTGCGCGAGGGCTTCATCCGAGAACATGACGCCTGGGCTGGGCTGTTCGCTCGACCGGCGGCCGAGAAACTGATCCGGGGCGGGCTGGCCGCCGGCGCGCAGACCCGCGATGGCGAAAAGGCTTTGGAAGCGACCATGCGCGGTGTGCTGGAAGGATTGGTCGGCCAAGCGGCGTGACATGGGCCCGGACGACGAGTCCCACGGCCCTGCTCGGCAACGCGAGGGGCGCGACGGAGCAGCCGGCGCGTGTCGCGCATCCCCGCCGCCGCAGGGAAGCCGTCGCTCCGCCGCGCCACGCCACCTCCCGGCTCGCCATCCACGGGCACTGCCGCGCCGACTTCGACGGCGCGGAGCGGCACGTGTCCGTTGCCGCACGGCACCGGTCGCGCCGGCGTCCTCGAAGGACGCGGTCGATCCGGCGGGTGTCGGCGACGGCCCGACCGATCGCGGGCCGCCGAGATCAGCGACGCCCGAATGGAACCAGGGGGCGCGCCACCTGGAACCGACACGGTGAAACCTGGCGGGCGACCGCCGGCTCGGCGGAGAGCCGCGACCGCGACGGGCGCGGCCGTCCCCCTCAGATGCAGCGGCCGCCGTCGACCTCCATCGCGACGCCCGTGATCATGCTGGCCTCGTCCGAGCACAGGAAGGCTGCGGCGTTGCCCATGTCGTCGGGGGTCGAGAAGCGGCCGAGCGGGATGGTCGACAGGAACTTGGCGCGGACCTCCGGGGAGTCGCCGCCCATGAACGTCTTCAGCAGGGGGGTTTCGCCGGCCACGGGGTTGAGGGCGTTCACGCGGATCCCGAACGGCGCCAGCTCCACGGCCATGCCGCGCGTGGCCGTGATCACCCAGCCTTTCGAGGCGTTGTACCAGGTGAGGTTGGGGCGGGGGCTGACGCCGCCCGTCGAGGCGACGTTCAGGACGACGCCGCTCTTCTGCCCCTTGAACAGCGGGACCACCGCCCGCGCCCCGAAGTAGATGGCCTTCATGTTGACGCGGGCGATCTGATCGAACACCGCCTCGTCGAGGCTTTCGAGCGGCTGCGGCGTGTGGCCGACCCCCGCGTTGTTGACCAGGACGTGCAGGCCGCCGAACGCCAGCCGGGCTCGCGAGACCGCGTCCGCGAAGCCGGCTTCTGTGGCGACGTCGCAGGTCGCGGCGACCGAGACGCCGGGCAGGCTCGCGGCGACGCGCTCGGCGGCGGCGCCGTCGCGGTCCGCGATCACGACCTTGGCGCCTTCCGCCGCGAATTTTCGGACGATGCCTTCCCCGAAGCCCGATCCTCCGCCCGTGACGATCGCAACCTTGCCGGCGAGCCTCATGCCGTCCTCCCGTCCGTTGGCGCCGCGCTTCCGTCGGTCGAGCCGATGAACGCGGCCTCCGTGTCGAGATCGTGGCCGAGGCGGCCGGGGGCGCCGTCGCGCGCCCAGCCGCCCACCTTGGTGCCGCCGGACCGATGGCACGGCGGGCGTCGACCCTGGACCGGTCCGGCGGGAATGCCCCGCGACAGCCGGGAGGCCGGCCGAGGTCGCGGGTGCGGACGCCGGCAGAGGGCCGCGGGGCGTGGCCCTCTGCCGGCACGGTCCCCCGTCCTGCCTCACGCCGCGGGGACGCCGAGGGCCGGGGCGCGGTGGTCGGGAGCCAGGCCGTAGCGCCGAGGCTGGTCGATCCGGAGCTCGGCGTCGATCAGCCGGCGGGTGCAGGGGTCGGTCGGACGGTCGAAGATCTGCGCGGTGCTCCCCACCTCGACGAACCGCCCGCGCGACATCACGGCGACGCGGTCGCAGATCGATTGGACGACGGCCAAGCTGTGGCTGATGAGGACGACCGCGATGCCGGTGGTTTGGCGCAGGCGGGTCAGCAGGTCGAGCACCTGGGCCTGAACGGACGGGTCGAGAGCCGACACCGGCTCGTCGGCCACGATCAGCTTGGGCCGGCCGATGATGGCGCGCGCGATGGCGATCCGCTGGCGCTGGCCGCCGGAGAACTCGTGCGGGAACCGGTCCGCGTCGCTCGGCGCGAGGCCGACGGCCGCGAGCGTTTGGCCGACGAGCGCGCGCAGCGCCGCCCCGCGCGGCGCGCGCGGGTCGAGGGCCAGCGGCTCGGCCACGATGCGCCGGACCCGTTGGCGCGGATCGAGCGATCCCTGCGGGTCCTGGAACACCATCTGGAAGCCTCGCCGCAAACCCCGCAGCGCGGCCGGGGCGCTGGCGCCGACGTCGTGGCCTTCGAAGAGGATCCGCCCCCCGGTCGGCCTGTCGAGGCCCATGATCATCCGGGCCAGGGTCGACTTGCCGCAGCCGCTCTCCCCGACGATGCCGAAGATCGTCCCGGCCTCCACCGTGAAGCTCACGCCGTCCACCGCCTTCAGCACGGCCCGGCCGGTGTGGCTGCGGTACTCCCGCTCCAGGTGCCGGACGTCCAGCAGGGGCTGGGCCGCGGGAGGCGCCGCGGGCCCCGCGTGCGTGGCCCGCTTCGGCAGGGCCGCGACGAGGCGCCGCGTGTGGGCCTGCGCGGGCCGGCGCAGCACCTGGGCGGTGTCGCCGGCCTCGGCGACGCGGCCGGCGTTCATCACCAGCGTCCGTTCGCAGATGCTGCCGATCACCCCGAGGTCGTGGCTGATGAGCAGCAGCGCCATCCGCAGGTCGGTGACCAACTCGCCCAGGAGGCCCAGCACCTCCGCCTGCACCGTGACGTCGAGCGCCGTCGTGGGCTCGTCGGCGATCAGAAGCCGCGGACCGGGCGCGATCGCGATCGCGAGGCAGACCCGCTGGCGCTGGCCGCCGGACAGCTCGTGCGGAAAGGCGTCGAGGCGCCGGCGCGCCTCGGGGATGCGGACGCGGTCCAGGAGCCGCAGCGCCTCCGCGCGGGCTTGCGCCCGGCCGGTCGGCCTGTGCCGGAGGAGCCCTTCGGCGATCTGGTCGCCGACCCGCATCGCGGGGTTGAGCGCCGTCATGGGCTCCTGGAAGATCATGCCGATGCGCGCCCCGCGGACGCGCTGGAGGTCTCGCTCGGGCAGGCCCAACAGGTCGGCGCCGTCCAGCGCGACCTGCCCCTCGGCTTCGAGCGAGGGCGGCAGCAGGCCCATGATGGCCTGCGCGGTCAGCGACTTGCCCGACCCCGACTCGCCGACGATCCCGAGGGTGGCGCCGTTCGGGACCGCGAAGGCGACGTCCTCGACCAGCGCGGGCGGGCGTCGATGCCGGGTTCGGAGCCGGATGGCCTTGAGGTCGACCGCGAGCGTCATGCGCGCGATCCGGACCGGGGGTCGAGCAGGTCGCGCAGGCCGTCGCCGAGGAGGTTGAGGCCGAGCACCGACAGGGCGATCGCGAGGCCGGGCGCGACCGCCATCCAGGGGGCCTGGCCCAGGTAGGTCTGCGCCTCGCTCAGCATGCGCCCCCAGCTCGGCGCCGGCGGCGGCAGGCTGAGGCCGAGGAAACTCAGGCCGGCCTCGACCAGGATGGCGAGGCCGACCTGGAGCGTGGCCTGGACCGCGAGAACCCCGGCGATGTTGGGCAGCACGTGGTCGACCGTGATCCGCAGGCGGCCCTTGCCGGCGCACTCGGCCGCCCGGCAGAAGTCCAGCGTCCAGACCCGGAGGGCGGCGCCCCGGGACACGCGGGTGAAGACGGGAACCGCGAAGATCCCGATCGCCAGGATCGCGGTCGACCGCCCGGGGCCCGCGAGGGCCGCGATCATGATGGCCGAGATCAGCGCCGGGAAGGCGAACACGACGTCGGCGGCGCGCACGATCGCCTCCTCGGCCCAGCCGCGCGCCGCGGCGGCGGTTGTTCCCAGCGCGACGCCCGCCGCGAGGCCCAGCAGAACGGCGGCGACCGCGATCGACAGCGAGTTCCAGGCCCCCGCCATCAGCATCGAGAAGATGTCGTGCCCGAGCGCGTCGGTGCCGGCCAGCCCCGCGGCGAGGGGCGGCTTGAGCCGGCTCGCGATGCGCATGCGGGCCGGGTTCTCGGGCGTCCACACCTGCGACAGGAGCGCGAGCGCGAGCACGCTTCCGGTGATGCCCCCCCCGGCCACGAGGCCGGGGCGGATCCGAAGGCGCGGCGCCGGACCGGGCGCGGGCGCCGTCATCGCGCCCTCAGCCGCGGATCGAGCCACAGATAGGACAGGTCGACCGCGAAGTTGACCGCGATGACGAGCCCGGCGAACAGCATCGCGACGCTGCGGATCACGACGAGGTCGCGCTGCGCGAGCGCCTGGTAGGCGAGGCGGCCGATGCCGGGCAGGTTGAAGACGTTCTCGACCAGCACGGCCCCGGCGATCAGGAACGAGAACTGCAACCCCACGATGGTGACAACCGGCACGAGGGCGTTTCGCGCCGCGTGCCGCCAGAGCACGCGCCGCCGGGTCAGCCCCTTGGCGCGGGCGGTGCGGATGAAGTCTTCCCGCGTCACCTCGACAACGGCCGCGCGGGTGACGCGGCACAGCACCGCCGCCTGGGGCAGGGCCAGGGCGACCGCGGGCAGCAGCAGCGCCCGGAGGCCCGCCGCCGGATGCGTCCAGGTCGGGAACCCGCCCGCCGGGAACCAGTGCAGCAGGGTCGAGAACAGCAGGACGAGCAGGATGCCGAACCAGAAGTCCGGCACCGCGATGCCGACCTGCGCGAGGACGGAGGCGGCCGCGTCGGCCGCGCCCCGCGGTCGGCCCGCGGCCGCGACGCCGAGCGGGATGCCGGCCGCAACCGCGAGGGCGAGGGCGAGGGCGGCCAGGGGCAGGGTGACGGGCAGGCGGTCGGCGATCAGGTCGCGGACCGGAACGCCGTACGACGCGGAGCGTCCGAGGTCGCCCGTGAAAGCGCCGGCCAGCCAATGCAGGTACCGCCACGCGGCAGGCTGGTCGAGCCCCAACTGCTGCTGCAGGGCGGCGACCGTGTCGGGCCGCGCCGCCGTTCCAAGCAGGATCGCGGCCGCATTGCCCGGCAGCAGGTCCATCAGGACGAAGATCAGCAGCGAGGCGACCAGCATGCTTCCGGCGAAGGAGGCCAGGCGGTGGAGGATCAGCCTTCCCATGGCAGCCGAGGGCCCTCGATCTCCCCGGGCCTAGGGGGCCCAGGAGGCGTCCCGGACGTCGTCCTGCGAGATCGGCTCGTTCGCCCAGAGCCCCTTCAGCTTGGCGTTCCAGATGTTCAAGCGCGGCAGGTCGAACAGGTAGAGGGCGGGAACGTCGTTGGCCAGGATCTTCTCGGCCTCGCCGTAGAGCCTCGCCCGCTCGGCCGCGTCCGTCGTCCGCTCCGCGCTCGCCACGACGTCGTTGAAGGCTGGGTTCTTGTAGTTGAAGTAGTAGCCGGGCCGCGCGTAGATATCGATGTCCATCGGCTCGGCGTGATCGATGATGGACATCTCGTAGTCCTTCTTCAGGAAGACCTCGTCGATCCACTTGGCCGGAAACTCGCTGGTCACGATGTTGAGCGTGATCCCGACATCCGCCAGCATGGCCTGCATGATCTGTGCGGCGCGCGTCGTGTAGGTCATCTGCGGCGCCTTGATCGTCAGGGTGAAGCCGTTCGGCAGCCCCGCCTCGGCGAGCAGCGTCCTGGCCTTGGCAGGGTCGTAGGGGAGCGTCCCGGTCAGGTCGAGATAGCCCGGGTCCGTCGGGGCGAAGTGACTGCCGATGGGGGTGCCGAAACCCGTGTAGGCGCCGTCGATCACGGCCTTGCGGTCGATCGCGCTCATCATGGCCTGCCGGACCCGCACGTCGCCGAGCGGCGGCTTCTCGCTGTTCAGCGCCGCCACGAGCTTGCGGGGCGTCTTGCCGACCACGGTGGTGAAGCGCGCGTCCTTCCGGAAGTCGTCGAAGAGTTCGGGTGCCGTGAAGTTGGAGAACCCGTCGACGTCGCCGGCGCGCAGGGCCGCGGCCTGCGCCTGCGCGTCCCCGATGAAGCGGAACGTCACGGCGGAGAGCGCCGGAACGCCCCTGTCCCAGTACCCGGGGTTGCGCACCAGATCCACGTGGTCGCCCCGCTGCCAGTCCTTGAACATGAACGGCCCGGTGCCGATCGGCTCCGTCTTGTTGGTGTCGACCGTCTTGGGATCGACCATCGCGGCGTCGCCCCAGGCGAGCCAGTAGGCGAACAGCCCCGCCGGATGCCTCAGCCTGATGACGGCCGTCAGGCGATCGGGCGTGTCGACCGCCTCGATGGGCTCGAAGAACTGCTTCTGCGCGTTGGTCGACTGCGGGGAGCGGGCGCGATCGAGCGAGAACTTGACGGTCGAGGAGTCGAACGGCGTGCCGTTGTGGAATTTGACGTCCGGCCGGAGCTTGAACGTGTAGGCGAGGCCGTCCGGCGACACCGTCCAGCTCAAGGCCAGCAGCGGCTTGACCGCGCCGTCCTTGTTGATCGTCGTCAGCCCCTCGAAGATGTTGCCCCACGTCACCTCGCGGATGGCCACGGGAGCCGCGATCGTGGGATCGAGCCCGGTCGGCTCGACGGGGAGGCCGAGCGTGAGCGTGTCCTTCGCGGCGGCCGTCCACGACCCAGCCAGCAGGACGGCGACGGCCATCAGAAGTCTGCGGCCCATACGCGTCGCGGTCATGGCACGGCCTTCCGGGTGGTGACGGGGGTCGGTTGAAGCGATGTCCCGGGGGTGCCAGGTCCGCGCGCAGCCTAGGAGGGCCGGCGCAGACTTGTCAAAGCGCGCGCAAGGCCGTGCGGGACCCCGTCGAAGCCGCGACGCCCGGAGCGGCGCGTGAGCGCTCCCGCGAGCCCGGCCGGACCCGTTCGGGGGTCCGTCACCGGGGGGTGGGGCAGACCCGCGGGCGGTGAGGAGGCCTCCGCGGGCCTCGTCGCCGGCAGGCAAGCCCGACCCCCACCCGCGCGAAGGACGCTCTCCAACGGCGCGGCGTCGCGGCGTCCTGCGGCTCGGCTCATCGGCGGCGTCGCCTTCGTGGCGGCGGCCTGCCCGGCGCAGGCTCCCGACGCGCCCCGGCTGCCGCGGCCGGAACGGCAGATGAAGCCCCCGCCGGCCTCCGCCGTTGCACGGCCGTGGATCGGCGCGGGGCCAGGACGCCGGTCAGCGTCCCGGGGGCGCCGGCCTGCGGGACCGGGTGGTTAGCGTGTCACACGTGAGCGGCTGGGTTTGGCCGGCGAGCCAGACGGCCACTTCGGCCAGTTGCGCCTCGGCCTGGTTGAGGCGCCGGCTCCAGCCGACGCAGCCGTGGGTCATGCCTTTCCACACGCGCAGCTCGCAGCGGGCGCCAACGGCCCGCAGCCGGTCCACCAGCGCGACGTTCTCGTCGAACAGCAGGTCGCAATCGCCGATCCCCACGAGGGTGGGCGCGAGATGCGCGAGGTCGGCTCGGAGCGGCGCGGCGTCCGGGGGCGGCGATGCGACCAGGTCGCCCAGGTACTGTCGCCAGAACCATCGCATGTCCGCCGCACCGAGGCCGTACTCCCCTCCGCCGAACCGCTGTGCGGACCCGCTGCCGACCGCGGGGTCGTAGCACTCGAAGATCAGCCCGAGGGTGGACGGCCGCGGGCCGCGTGCGTCGCGGAGGCGGAGGGCGCACCCGAGAGCCAGGTTGGCGCCCGCGCTGTCGCCCGCCAGGGCGAAGCCGGCGCCGCCCGCCGCCAGCGCCGTGACGACCGCGACGCAGTCCTCCAGCGGCGCGGGATAGGGGTGGTCCGGCGCGCGTCTGTAATCCACGCTGACCACCGGGCGTCCGGCGTACAGGGCGAGGCGTCGCGCGATCCCGTCGTGCGTCTCCAGGTCGCCCAGGACGAAGCCGCCGCCGTGCAGGAAGACGATGGGCGGCCGAGACCCTGCGCCGGGATCGTAGATGCGGATCCCGACCGACCCGTGCCGCGTCGCGACGCGCGCGTCCCGGACCTCCGCGACCCACGGCGGGACGGCGTTCCAGTCCTTGATCCACAGGTCCCGGTTGCGGGCTCGCGCATCCTCGACCGAGAGGTCGCGAAGCGGGCGCTTGTCGCCCGGCCGATCCCGAAGGTAGCGGAGGATGCGCCCGACCTCGGGGGCGACGCCCGGCGGCCAGGAGGCCGCGTCGGGGTGGGGCCGTGTCTCCACGGTCGCGCGGTCTCCGGGCCGGCGTCCTAGTCGAGAACGCCCGACAGGTCGGGGACGTTCGGCGCGTCGGCCAGGTCGGCGGAGCGTCCGCGCTCGGGCCCGCCGGTCCGCGCCCCCGCGGCGGGCCGCTGCCCGGAGGGTTGTCGCTCGCGGCGGTCCTGCAGCGCGGCGAGCGGCGACCTGTAGTAGGCCCCGTCCTTCATGACCATCATGATCCTGGACTGGTCCTGCATGATCTTGATGTCGGCCGTCGGGTCGCCGTCGATGAGGAGCAGGTCGGCGAGGTACCCCTCGCGGACGAGGCCGAGATCATCCATGTCCATGATCTTGCCTCCGAACTCCGTCGCGGCGCGCAGCGCCTCGCCGGGGGAGTAGCCGTAGAAGTTGACGAAGTGCTCCAGGTCCCGGGCGTTCGTCCCGATCCGGTTCCAGGCGAACCCGTAGTCCCCGCCGATGCAGACCCGAAGCCCCCGCTTGCGCAACTCGGTGTAGAGGGCCGCGCTCAGCTCCAGCATGCGGAAGGCGTCCAGCTCTTCCGCGACCTTCTTGGTGATGCCCCAGCGCTCCGCCTCGTAGGCGACGGTGTAGACGGCGCCGATGGCCGGGGCCAGGAAGATGCGGTCCTTGGCCTCCTCCAGGAGGTCCAGGGTCTCCCCTTCCGCGTAGTCGCAGTGGTAGATGCAGCGGAACCTGTTCTTGAGCGCCAGACGCACGGAATAGTCCGCCCGCGCGTGGCAGGACAGCCAGACCCCGCGCGAGTGCGCCTCGTCGGCCGCCGCCTTCACCTCCTCGTCGGTGTAGGTGCAGTCCTTCGCGCCGTCGCGCCGGACGGCGTTCTCGCCGGAGATGTTCAGCTTGATCGTGTCGACGCCCTCCCGCGCCATCGTGCGCACCGCGACCCGGAGCTGATCGGCCCCGTCCGCGATCAGCTCCGTCCCGTTGTGGTAGAGGTGGAGTTGCCGCTCGTCGCCCAGGGCGCCCGTGGAGGCGATCTCGGGCGAGGCGGCGCGGAGCCGCGGGCCGACCACCCGGCCCGCGTTGATCTCGTTCCGCAGCGCGATCTCCAGCCGCGGCTTGGCGGAGGCCGCCGAGTAGATGCTCGTGAACCCCGCGTCCAGCATCTTGTGCGCGTTGTGCATCGTGGCGAAGACGTGCTCCTCGGGAGGGATCTGCCCGAGCTGGCGGAGGTTGCTGACGTTGGTGAACGAGATGTGCCCGTGCCCCTCCGTCATCCCGGGCATCAGGGTCGCGCCCGCGCAGTCGACGACGTCGAGGCCGTCGCCGCGCTGGGAGATCTGGTTAGCGCCTTTGGCGACCGTCCTGATGCGGTTGTCCTCGACGAGGACCTCGCCCGGGAACAGGGCGCCGCCCGTCCCCTCGAAGATCATCGCGTTCGTGAAGAGCTTGGCGTCGCTCATGGTTCGCTCCAGCAATCATGGGGTGGGCAACAGCGTCCAAACCCGTCGGGGTCGGTTCGATGGACCTGTTCGCGCAGGTTCGTCCGCCGACGCGTCCTGCCCGCGCAGGGCTTACTTGGCGGCGGCTTCGACGTTGCTGCTGTTGTAGACGGTGAACGGCCCCAGCAGCACGCGAAGGCCCTTCGCGCGGGTCGGGTCCTTGGTGATGGTGTAGTCACCCAGGCGGCCGGCCTGGAACTTGGCGCCGTCCTCCGCCTTCACCGCGCCCGTCGCCAGGGCGTAGGCGGTGTAGTAGGTGAGGTAGCCGAGGTCGTGGAACTTCCAGAGCGCGAACTCGGGCGCGCATCCGGACTTGGTGTAGGCGAGCATCTCGCTCGGCAGGCCGAGGCCGGTGACCTTGACCTTCTGGCACAGCCCCTCGTCCTGCATGGCCTTCGCGGCCGCGGTGATGCCGACCGAGGCGGGCGAAACGATGAGCTTCATGTCCGGGTACTTGTCGACCAGGGCGAGGGCCTGGTTGTAGCTCTCCTCCTGCTGGTCCTTGCCGTAAACCGTGTCCAGCAGCTGCAGCTTGGCGTATTTCGGGTCCCCCAGGGCCGTCTTCAGGCTGGCGATCCACGCGTTCTGGTTCGAGGCGTCGGGGGTGGAGGACAGGATGGCGAACTTGCCCCCGTCGGGCCCCAGGATGGACAGCGCCATGTCGGCCATCACCCTGCCGATCTCCGCGAAGTCGACCGGCGCGACGAACACGTCCTCGCCCTCCGCGGAGGGGATGGGGGAGTCCCAGGTGACGACCTTGACGCCCTTGGCCTGCGCGGCCTTGGCGGCGGGCGTGATCTGATCGCCCGCGTTGTTGGAGATCATGATGGCGCCGACGCCCTGGGTGGTGGCGTTCGTGGTGATCTCGATCTGGCCCGCGACGCTGTTCTCCGGCGTGGGCCCCAGGTACTGGAGCGCTGCCGGGTCGCCCAGCTCCTTCTGCGCCTCGGCCGCGCCGTTGCGGGCCTGATCGAAGATGAGCAGGCCCAGAAACTTCGGAAGCAGGACCATGCTGACGGGTTTTCCGGGACTGATCTCGGAGGCTCGTCCGCTGGCGGACAGGACGGCTGCAAGCCCGATGGCCGCCGCTGCAAGCGAGATCTTCTTCACGCGCTCCTCCTTTTGGTTCCGATCTTCAGGCTCCGCACGGCATTGGGCACGAGCACGGAGAGGATCAGCAGGGCACCGATGACGCTGGTTTGCGTGTTGCCGGTGATGCTGGCCAACCCCATGCCGTTGCGGAGGTTTAGGATGATCAGGATCGACATGCCGACGCCGAGCAGGTTGCCGGCGCCGCCGAAGATGCTGACACCCCCGAGCAGGACGATCGTGATGACGTCGAGTTCGGAGCCCTCGGCGATGTCCCCCCGGACGGAGCCCAGCCTGGCGGCGTAAAGGATGCCGGCGAGGGCGGCCACGAACCCCGACGCGGCGAAGACCGCCATTTTGATCCACGGCACCCTCACGCCGGAGTACCGCGCGGCCTCGGGGTTGTTGCCGACCACGTAGACGAGGCGGCCGAACACGGACCCGTGCAGCGTCACGCCGATCAGCAGCAGCATCGCGGCGAAGACGATGATCGACAACGGGAGCGGGCCGACCAGCGGCTGCTGGCCGAGGTGGTCGAACCAGGCCGGGAAGTCGCCGATGGCGCGGTCCCTGACGAAGATCCTGGCGAGGCCGCGGTAGCCGATCAACCCGGCGAGGGTGACGGCCAGGGAGGGCAGCCCCGCGTAGGCGACCCAGACCCCGTTGAAGACGCCGGCCAGGAGGCCCGTGCCCAGCCCGCAGGCGACGGCGAGCGGCATGGGCGCGCCCGCCTCGAACACCCAGGCCATGATGCACGCCGCCAGGCCCATGACGGAGGCGACCGAGAGGTCGATCTCGCCGTTGATGATGACGAGGGTCATGACCAGGGCCACGATGATCTTCTCGATCGACAGCTGGAACAGGTTCACGATGTTGCCGACGCCGAGGTAGTAGGGCGACCAGGCCACGTTGACGGCGACCGTGATGAGCAGGATGACGAGCAGGAGCCGCTCCCATCCCTTGAGGCGCGACAGGATCGTCATGACGCCTGGGCCCCCTGGCGCGCGCCGATCCCCGGGCTCCGCGTGACCGGCCTCATCTCCGCCCGCCCCCAGATGGCCCTCAGCCGCTTGAGGATGATGGCGTCGCTCGCGACCGACAGCAGGATAAACAGGCCGAGGATGCCGTCGCGCCAGAACTCGCTGATCTGCAGGCGGAAGAAGCTCTGTTCGAGCGTGCCGATCATGATGGCGCCCAGCAGCGCGCCGATCACCGTGCCCGAGCCGCCGAACATGTTCACGCCGCCGACCACGACCGCGGCGATGACCTGCAGCTCCAGGCCGCGCCCCGCCTCGATGGTGATGTTGCCGAACCGCGCGATCGTCAGGAACCCGCCCAGGCCCGCGAGCGCGCCCGACAGGACGAAGACCGTGCAAACGAGGCGCCCGACCGGAAGGCCGATCAGGGCGGCCGCCTCCGGGTTGGAGCCGACGGCGTAGAAGCGGCGCCCGACGGTGAGGTAGCTCGTGGCGAGCTGAAAGGCGGCGACGATGAGCAGCGCGACCACGAACAGCGTGCGCACCTCGAGGCCGCCGAAGGCGATCAGGTTCATCCGCGGCAGGTCGAGCAGCCATTGCGGAAGGCTGTCGGACGTCACGGTGTTCGAACCCGAGAGGTCGACCAGCTCGCCGCGGAAGATGGCCAGCGTTCCCAGCGTCACGATGATGGAGGGGACGCGTCCCCAGGCCACGAGGACGCCGTTGAGCAATCCGAGCGCGCCGCCGAGCGCCACGGCCGCGAGGCAGGACGCGACGGGGTTCATCCCGTGGTGGCGAGCCATCAGGGTGCCGACGAAGTAGGCCGTGCAGCCGACGATCGATCCGACCGAGAGGTCGATGTTGCGGGTCAGCACGACCAGCGTCTGGCCGATGCCCACGATGGCGATGATCGTGACGCTGGAGGCGATGCGGTTGAAGGTGCGGGACGAGTAGTAGTTGTCGATCATCGATCCGAAGATCACGATCGCGAGGACGATCAGCAGGAGAAGGCTGAGCTCCCGCACCTGTTCGGGTGCGACGTGCCGGCGAAGCCAGGTCATGCGTGCCGCCCTTGCTGAACCGGCGCCTGGCCCATCGCGGCCGACATCACGGTTTGCTGGTTCGCCTCCGACCGCGGCAGGATGGCCATCTGCCGCCCCTCGCGCATCACCAGGACGCGGTCGCTCAGGGCCAGCACCTCGGGAAGGTCGGACGAGATGACGATGATGCCGATGCCCTCGGCCGCGAGCTCGTCGATCATGGCGTGCACCTCCGCCTTCGCGCCGACGTCGATGCCGCGCGTCGGCTCGTCGAGGATCAGGATCGACGGCTTGATGTTGATCCACTTGCTCAGCATGACCTTCTGCTGGTTGCCGCCGGAGAGCTTCCCCACCGCGAGGTCGACGGACGGCGCGCGGATGGAGAGCCGCTTGCGGAACGCCTCGGCGGTGGCCCTCTCGGAGGACGAGCGGATCAGCCCGAACCGGCCCCGGTAGCGCCCGAGCACGGGCAGGCTGATGTTGGCCGCGATGGACATCGGCAGCGACAGGCCGAGCTGCCGCCGGTCCTCCGAGACGTAGGCGATCCTCAGCCGCAGGCCGTCGCGCGGCGACGCGATGGTGACGGCCCGCCCGCCGACCTCGATCGTGCCGCCGGTCGCGGGGCGGATGCCGAAGAGCGCCAGGCCGACGTCCGTGCGCCCGGCGCCGATCAGCCCGCCGAAGCCCAGCACCTCGCCCCGGTGCAGGTCGAAGCTCACGTCCTCGAAGACGCCCGCCCTGCACAGGCCGCGGACCGACAGGAGCCGCTCGCCCGGAGGCAGGCTCCTCCGGGGTTGGAGAAGCCCCATCTCGCGCCCGACCATCTCCGAGATCGACCGCTGGGGGGAGGTCTCGGACGGCAGGCGCGTCGAGATGCTCCTGCCGTCCCGGAAGACGGTGATCCTGTCGGAGATCTGGAAGACCTCCTCCATGCGGTGGCTGATGAACAGGATCGCCACGCCCTGCGCCCGCAGGTCGAGAACCAGCCTGAAGAGCTGGGCGACCTCGTGGGACGACAGCGACGCGGTCGGCTCGTCCATGATCAGGACGCGGACCTTCAGCGAGATGGCTTTCGCGATCTCGACGGTCTGCTGCGCCGCGAGGGTCAGGCCCCGCGCCGGGCTGCGGACGTCGAGCGCCACGCCGAGGTCGGCCAGGATACTCTCGGCCGCCTGGAACATGTCGCGCCACCTGACCGCAGCGCCGCGGTCCTGGTGACCGATGAAGATGTTTTCCGCGACGTTGAGGTCGGGAAAGAGCAGGGGCTCCTGGTAGATCGCCGCGATGCCGGCGCGCTGCGCCTCGGCGGCGCTGTTCAGCGTCACGCTTCGCCCGTCCAGGACGATGTCGCCCCGGTCGGGCTGGTGCACGCCCGTCATGATCTTGATGAAGGTCGACTTGCCGGCGCCGTTCTCGCCCAGCAGCGAATGGATCTCGCCGGGGTGGAGCGCCAGGGACACGTCCTCCAGGGCCTGCGTTCCGCCGAAGCGCTTCGCGATGTTCCTCATCTCCAGGACCGGTGGCCTGGCGCCCGGGGAGGCCGCGCCGCGCTCCGCGGGCCGCCCCGCTTGCGCGGGCGGACGCGAAAGGTTGGCCCGGTCGCCGTTCGATCCGGCGGGGAACGGCGCCAGCGCGTCTCTCGCGACGAATTCTGGATTGTCGATCAAACCCGTTCCTCCCGACCGCAGGCTGCTGAAACGCGGCATTCTTCGGCCGCCGCCCGAACGGAACGCGCTAGGATTGCAGACCGAGCATCTGGACCACGCCGTTCACGAAGGCGGCGCTTTCCTCCAGGCGGCGGTTGCCCCTCACCGACCACGGGACGCGCTCAACCGCGGCCGGGCTTTCAAGCCGCCGTTCGGCGATGCTCTGCTCGCACAGGCGCGCCATCCGGACGAGCTGGGCCAGCTCCACCGCCGACACCGGATCGAAGGACGAGACGTAGCTCGGATCGAAGATCTCGATCGGCAGGAGCATGCCGTAGTCCTCGATGGAGATCGACAGGGCGGGGTTCGCGGCGTGCAGCACCTGCAGGATCTCGGCTATGGGCAGCAGGCCCTGCCCCGCGGGCCGGGGGCTCAGGACGAGCCCGTCGTCGCCGAACACGAGGACGCCGTCCTTCAGGTGCGTCGCCACGGTGTAGGGCGCGGCCCGCCTCGCCGCCGCGAGCGGCTCTTCGAGGGCCACCATCGTGTTGCCCATGTCCAGGCAGAGGCCCGCGACGTCGGGGCCGACCTCCGAGACGATCTCGATCGCCTCGTGCGTGGACAGGTCGGCATGGTTCTCGAAGGCGAGCTTCAGGTTGAGGTCGCGCAGCACGGGGGCGACCGCCTTCGCCACCGCGACGCTGTCCCTGACCTGCTGCTTCCAGGGAGCCGGTCCCCTCACCCGATCTCCGGGGCCCCCGACGTAGCAGCGCACGGTCCGGCTCCCGCGCGACACCTCGGCGATAAGGCCGAGATGGCGCGCGAGGCCCGCTTCCAGCGACCCGTCCCCCAGGGCGAGAAGGGCTTTGTTGGGCTGGTGGGGGCTGATGCAGATGACGCCGACCTCCAGGTACATGCCGTGCTGCCCGGCATGCGCGTGCGCCTCGCGGAGCTCGCCCCGGTCCAGCCGGGGGCTGACCTCGTGGATGTCGAGGAACTGAACGCCCCGGACGCCGAGGCGGCGGGCGAAGTCGAGGACCTGGATGCCCTTCGCGGCGGGGAGGTGACCCAGGGAGTTCTGATCGAGGCCGATGATCACCGTTCAACTCCCTTGCATCCCGCTGGCGGGTTCTTGCGGCCCGGTTCGCGACCGGGCTCGTCGCCGACCACCTGTTGCGTTCCCGACGGGACGAGACCGGCGGCGGCGCGCCGGCCGGCCTTCGGTCGTGCCGCGGAGGCCCGCCGTGGCCGGCGGAGCCGAAGCCTGTCACGACACCCTAAACCCAAGATTATCGATGATCAAGTATATTGTGCGATCCTGATCCGGGGCCGGCGTTCACCGGGGCGCTCGCCGCACGGCCGCCACGGCCTCCAGGGCGAGCGCCATGCGGCGTGTCGTCTCGGCGGGCGCCAACGCGGACCCACGCTCCGTATGCATCCAGGTCCCCCCCACGGCGGCCACGGCGTCGAGCGCCGCGTAGCCGGGCAGGTGCGCGAGGCCGATCTTCCCGCTCGGCATGAAGGCAAGGTCCGGGAAGATGGTGCAGAGGTCCGCCAACCCGCCGGCTCCGCCCGAGGCTTCCGCGGGGTAGAACTTCAGCACGCTGAACCCCGCCTTCCGCGCCGCCATGATCTCGGTGGCGGTCTGGACGCCGGGCACGTAGGGCAGATCCGCGCCGTCCGCCTGCGCGGCGATGGCCGCGCAATACCCCGGCGAGACGAGAAAGGCGGCACCGGCCGCCGCGGCCTCGTCGACCTGGTGGGGCGCCAGCACCGTTCCGGCCGCGACGGCCAGGGCCGGCCACCCGTCGACGCACGCGCGCACCGTGTCCAGCGCCGCGGGGGAGCGAAGCACGACCTCGACGCCGGTGGCCCCGCCGTCCACGAGCGCGCCCACGAGGTCGACGCCGTGCGCGACCGAGCGCGGCGACACGATCGGCAGAACGGAGATGCCGTTCAGACGCGCCTTAAACGCCCGGATGTCCACGCCGCCGTTCCTCTATGAAGTCGAGGACCTCCCGTCGCGTCGGCGCTCCCAGCCAGCCGCCGAAGCGCCGGCACTTGAGCGCGGCCGACGCGCTCGCCACCTCGATCGCCCGCGCCTCGCCCCAGCCCTCCGCCATCCCGAGGGCGAAGGCGCCGTGGTACACGTCGCCGGCCGCCAGGGTGTCGACGACCTCCACGCGCGGGGCGGGAGCGTGCGACGCGTCCCCGTCGGCGGGCGCCCGGAACCACGTCCCGCGGTCCCCGTCCGTCACGGCCACGAAGACGCCGTGGCGCGTCGAGAGCTCCGCCACCGCGGCCTGCGGGGACGCCCCCGGGCCGAGGAGCGCCCTCGCGGCGGGGAGCGAGGCCACGATGTGGGAGGCCAGGGGCAGCAGGCGCTCCAGGCAGCCCGGCGGGGCGACGTCCGCGTCGAGCACGGCCGGGATCCCTCGCGCGCGGGCCTGCCGGAGCGCGAGGGCCGCCGCGCCCGGCCAGCGCGGGTCCGCCAGAACGGCGTCGTAGCCGGAGAGGCCCGGCGCCACGGCGTCCGGGTCGGCCTGCGTGACCGGGTCATAGAACGGGACCACGATGCGCTCGCCCCGCGCGTCCACCAGGATGGACGCGATGGCCGTCCGGCCGCCCGCGACCCTGCGCACGAGCGCGCAGTCGACGCCCTCCCGCTCCAGCTGGCGGACGAGGTCGTCGCCCTCCGCGTCGTCGCCGACGCTCGCCCAGAGCGAGACGCGCCCCCCCTGGCGGCTCGCCCCGATGGCGGCGCTCGACGCCATGCCGGCGGCCACGCGGACGACCTCGCTCGGAAGATATTTGCCCGACGCCGACGGAAGCTGCTTCAGCCTGAAGATCGTGTCGAGCGTGAGCGCCCCCACGCACAGGAGGGCCGGCGCCCTCGGCTCCGCGCCCTCGGCCCGAGCGGCCTCCGGCTGGCCGCCCTCGGTCGTCCCGAGCCTCATCGCGGCCGCAGCGCGTCCGCCACGAAGCTCGCGATCTCGACCGCCTTGCCGGTCTCGATCGACTCGTAGCTCGCCAGCGCCGTGGCGAGCGTGTTCAGGTTGTCCCGCCCGGTCACCGGAAGGGCGCGGCCCCCGTTCAGGGCGTCGAAGAACGCTTTCAGCGGGGGGCCGAAGGGCGCGTTCGTGTTCATGCCGTAGAGCGAGGACGGGAAGACGTGCGTCATGCGCCCGCCCGCGGCGGCCGAGTACAGCTCGTAGGTGTAGAGCGACCTGCGGTTGAGGTAGATGGTCCCGTCTTCGAGTTGGACCACGGCCTCGCCGCCCCAGTTGGCGTTGGCGCCCTGGCACTCGCCGGAGTTCAGGATGGTCCCGAGCGCCCCGTTGGCGAAGTGCAGGATCAGGGCCGCGAAGGTCTCGCCTTTGACGATCGAGTTCGCCGGCCGGCCCGCCGCGGCGTAGACGCGCGTCACGTCGGACCCCAGCACGAAGCGCAGGAGGTCGATGTAGTGGAGCGTCATCTCGATGACGAGCATGCGCCGGGCCTCGCGACGGTACGCGGTTGTTCCGTTCCAGTGGAACAGGCCCTCGAGGTTCATCATCATGGGCTTGCCGAGCCAGTCGGCCGCCACCGCGTTGCGGGCCTCCAGGTACTCCGGCCGCCACCGGTAGTTCTGCATGACGCCGACCTTGATGCCGGACCGTTCGGCGCTTTCGACCGCGCGCGCGGCGTCGGCGTAGGACAGGCCGAGCGGCTTCTCGCAGGTGACGTGCTTTCCCGCCGCCGCCGCGGCCTCGATCAGGGCCGGGTGGCTTCCGGGCGGCGTGCAGATGTCGAGGACGTCGATGTCGGGACGGCTCAGGGCCTCGGACAGGTCGGCGTGACGGTCCGGGATCCCGAAGCGCTCCGCGAACCGGTCGCGCCGCGCCGCATCCGTGTCGACGCAGGCCTTGAGCTCCACGTCGCTCAGCTCGGTCCGGTAGTATTGCGCGACGTGCGTCGCGGCTATGTCACCGCAGCCCACCAGGGCGACCCTCAGCACCATCGGTATACTCCCTGGAGATCGTCACGCGCCCGCGAGGGCGCTCGGGCGGCGCCCGGTCAGGATCGGAAGCCGAGTTGATCAACGACGCCGTTCACGAAGCGGGCGCTTTCGGCGAGGCGCTCCTTGGCCCTGACCGACCAGGGCGTGCGCTCGACCGCGGCCGGGCTCGCGAGGGCCCCCTGCGCGATCGCCAGCTCGCAGGTCCGGGCCTGCTCGACGAGCCAGGCGAGTTCGACGGGGGACACCCGGGCGAACGAGGACAGGTAGGCGCCCTCGAAGACCGGGACGGGAAGGAGCATCCCGTAATCCTCGATCGAGATCGCGAGGGCGGGGTTCGCCCCGTGCAGCACCTGGAGGATCTCCCCGACCGGCATCAGGCCCTGCCCCACGGCGCGGGGGCTCACGACCAGGCCCTGGTCGCCGAAGGTCAGGATCGCGTCCTTGAGGTGCGTCGCGACCGTGTAGGGGGCCGCGCGCCTCGCGGCCTCCAGGGGGTTCTCGACGGCGTTGAACGCGTTGGCCGTGTCCAGGCAGATGCCTGCCACGTCGGGTCCGATCCGGGACACGACCTCGATCAATTCGTCGGTCGAGAAATCCGCGTGGTTCTCGATCGCGAGCTTCAGCCGGAGGTCGCGAAGCGCGGGCGCGACGCGCTTGGCGATGGCGACCGCCTCCTCGACCTGGTCCGACCAGGGCACGCGGCCCCCGACCCGGTCGCCCGGCCCGCCGACGAAGCAGCGCACCGTCCTGCTCCCGATCGAGACCTCGGCGATCCGCTCCAACTGGCTTCGCAGGCCCGCCGCGAGGTCGCCGTCGCCGTCCCGGAGCAGGCCGCCGTCCGGATGCAGCGGGTTCACGCAGGAGACGCCCACCTCCAGGTACAGGCCCTGCCGATCCGCCTGGGCGCGGACTTCCGCGAGCTGCCCCTTGTCGAGCGTCGGGCTGAGCTCGCGGATGTCCACGAACTGCACGCCCCAAAGGTCGAGCGACCGAACGAAGTCGAGGACCTGGAGACCTTTGAGGCTCGGGAACGGGTACAGGGCGTACTGGTCGAGACCTACCTTCACGTTTCACCTCCCCACGACGTCTTTATCTTTGCGGTGGTGCGGGTTGCCGGCGGGATCCCGCCCTTGCCGCCGAACACCGGGAACTGAGCTGCCCCACCGGGCCACGCGCGAAGGCGCCCGCTTGGTCGAGCGCTTCGAGGCGGCGGGGCCACGCAGGTCTGCCGACCCGGACGCGCCGGTCGACGATCCCGGCACTCGCCCTAGATAGGGCGTTAATTCTCGATAATCAAGTATCTATGTTCCACGTGCCGCCTGTCAAGCGGGCGGCGGCCGGGACGCCCCCCCGTGTCCCGCGTCACGCCGGCGGGCGCGTCGGTGCCGGCCTGACACGCGGATCACCGTTGCGCGCGGCTGGACAGCCTGGAGGAGCGGGCCTTGGCCGACGGCCGCTTACCCTGGTCCGTCTTCACCCCGTTCAGCCCGGACACGGCGCCGTGAGCCAGATGCCGCCAGATGTCCTGCCCGTTCTGGGCCAACTCGTCCGCGACCGCCTGCATGTCGCCGCGGCGGTAGTCGGACAGGAGCTTCTCGTGCCGTCTGGCGAGATCCACGAGGTCGCGGATGTAGGAGGGACCGACCACGGCGACGAACTTGCGGATCGTCCCTTCGAGGAGCGGCCATACGGCGATGAGGATCGGGTTGCCGGAGTGGGCGTAGAAGATGCCGTGGAACTGCATGTCGAGGCCGATCATGGCGGCGTAGTCCGAGGACGCGGCGGCTCGCTTGAGCTTGGCCACCAGGTCGTCCAGTTGCGCGTAGGCCGCGTCGGTCAGCCGCTCGCGCGCCAACTCGAAGGCGTAGAGCTCGACGCGCTGGCGCACCTCGTAGGCGCCTCGCGCCTCCTCCTCGGACACGGACGACACGAAGGTCCCCCGGTTGGGCAGCGAGATCAGCAGGCCCTCGAACGCGAGGCTCGCGAAGGCCTCGCGCACGGGACCGGCCGACGTCCCCATCGACTCCGCGACCTGCTGCTCGGTGATCCTCAGCCCCATCGAGAGCTCGCCGGACAAGATCTGTTCGCGCAGCTGTGCCCTGATGGCGTCCGCGAGGGACACTCTCGCGACCGGACCCTTTGCTACGATCACAACCTGCTCCCTGCGGCGACACGGCGTGCGCGCCGCAACACCTGGTCGAGGCGGCGGATGCCGTTCGCACCCGCGCGGGAGCTTCCCCGGAAGCGCGAGCCCGGTCAACGACTCTCGTTCATCTGGTATCGAGAATTGAGGCCACACCCTCGACAATCAATTATTTATTATCTAGAGAAGCTTGTGCGGCAGGGGGGACGGGTCGGCGCGCATCGCCCACGACGCGCCGCGTCAACGGACGCGGTCGCGCCGTCCCGAACGCGGCGTGACGCGGGCGGCTCCGTCGGTCGCGAGGAAGCGCGGGAGGGCATCGCATGGTTGAGCACGCTCTGGACGGGATGCGTGTCGTCGTGAGCGGCGCCGCGGGGGGCGTCGGTCGAGCGGTCGTGACGAGGCTCGCCGCCCTCGGGGCGCGCGTCTGCGCGACCGACCTCGTCGAGACGGTGGCCGACCTGCGCCGGATCGATGAGGGCCGGATCGTCACCGTCGCGGGGGACGTCACCAGCGGGTCGGACGTGGATCGGATCTTCGAGGCCGCGGAAACGACGTTCGGCGGCGTGGACTGCCTGATCAGCAACGCGGGCCTGATCGTGTCGAAGCCCGTCCACGAGACAACGGAGGAGGAATGGACCCGCGTGATGGACGCGAACGCCAAGTCCCTCTTCCTGATGGCGAAGCGGGCGCTGCCCGGCATGTTGGCGCGCCGGGCGGGCAGCATCGTCGCGACGGGGTCGATCTCCAGCGTCGTGGGCTTGCCGTCGCAGGCCGCCTACTGCGCCAGCAAGGGCGCCCTGCTCCAGTTGGTGCGGCAGATGGCCGTCGACTACGCGGGCAGCGGTGTCCGGGTCAACGCCGTCGGGCCCGGATCGATCGACACGCCCTTCCTGCGCACGTACCTGGACGGGCTCGACGACCCGGTCGCCGGGATGGCCGCGATCAAGGACGCGCATCCCCTCGGGCGGTGGGCGGAGCCGGCGGAGGTCGCCGAGGCCATCGTCTTCCTGGCCGGCGGGTCGAGCTCCTTCGTGACGGGTCAGATCCTGATGGTCGACGGGGGCTACTCGGCGCGCTGAGAACGCGCCGAGCTGACCGGGACGCCGCCGACCGCGGCACGCCAAGGCACTTACGGGAGCATCGTCACATGACAACGACGGCAGCGGAAGCCCTGACGCAGGGGCGGCAGATGCTGGGGTGCTGGATCCAGCTGTTCGACCCCGTGGTCGGCGAGATCATGGGGCGGTGCGGCTACGACGTCGTGATGCTCGACATGGAACACGGCCTCGGGTCGGTGCAGGACGCCGCCAACGTCATGCGCGCCGTGAGCGGCACCGGCGCCGCGTCCTTCGTGCGCCTCCCTGCCAACGACCCGGTGATCATCAAGACGCTCATGGATCAGGGCGTCGACGGCATCATGGTCCCGATGGTGGAGAGCGCGGAGGCGGCGAGGTCGATCGTCGCCGCGTGCCGGTACCCGCCCAAGGGCGTCCGCGGTCTCGCGATAGGCATCGCGCGCGGATCCAGCTTCGGGATGGACGCCCACTACCTCGACACCGTCGACCGTCGGACCGTCGTCATCTGCCAGATCGAGACGCGCGAAGGTGTCCGGCGCGCCCGCGAGATCGCCGACGTCGACGGGGTCGGCATGCTGTTCGTGGGCCGAAACGACCTGGCGGCCGATTGCGGGCACATCCTGGACCTCGATCACCCCGAGGTGAACGCGCTCGTCGACGAGATCACCGCCGCCGCCCGCGCCGCCGGCAAGAAGGTCGGAACCGTGCCGAGCGCCGGGCGAACGTGGCAGAAGCTGCTCGAAGAGGGGTTCGACCTCGTTCTCCCGTCCAGCGACATCTCCATCATCCGCGCGTTCGGGCAGCAGGAGGTGGGAGAGTTCCGGTCGGCGACGTCCGGCGCCCGCGCGCCCCTCCGCACCCCTGTGCCAGCGGCCTACTAGCACCACCGCCCTCGGAAGGGTGGGCGCTCGGATCCAACCTCCCGTCCGGTCGCGCGGGCCGCATGGCGGCCCGGCGCGTCACGCTCCCTCTCGCGTACCCGCGCGGGTGAGACGCTCGCCCGAACCCGCTTTCGGGACGCCATATACTCAATTATTGACAATTGAGAATTAAACGGGCAGGCTCGATGGCGAGCGCCGGACGACAAACGAGGCGCCTCGGAGGAAGTCCCATGTCGCCAATCGAACGGGCCGCCGCGAGCTCCGTCGCCCTCTCGGTTCTGATCGCGGGGTCGGTGCTGCCCCGCCCCTGCACGGCCGGCGAGGTGTCGTTCTCGACGTTCTCCAACGTGGTCGAGACCGTGCAGACCATGGCTGCCGCGACGCAACGCGCGCATCCGGAGATCAAGGTCGTTCCCCACCTTTATCCCGACTACCAGGCCTACATCGAAGACCTCGCGAAGAACGCCGCGCGGGGTCACATCGACGACGTCGTCGGGCTGGAGCCCGGCGCGGTGACGCAGAAGTACAGGCCGCTGCTGATGCCGCTCCAGGACTGCGCGGCTCGCGTGTGGGGAGCGGATTGGAAGGACCGGTTCTACCCGATCGGCATCCAACAGGCCCGCATGGGAAATCCACCCGGGGACGAGAACTTCTACGGCCTCCCGGTCATCGATCAGACGATCAACGTCTGGTACACGCTCCCCGTCTTCGAGAAGCTGGGGATCCCTCCCCCCAAGACCTACCAGGAGTTCGTGTCCGTCGCGGGGACGCTGAAGGCGTCCGGCTTCACGCCTCTGGTCGTTGCCGCGAAGGAGCCTTGGATGCGGCGCGACGTCTTCACCATGCTGATGCATGACATCGACCCGGACTTCATCGAAGCGGCCGAAGCCGGCAAGGCGAGCTTCGCCGACAAGAAGGTCGCCGACGCGCTGACGTGGTGGAAGCGTCTTTTCGACGAGGGGCTCGTCCAGCCGGACGCTTTGAACACGACCTACGCCCAGGCCTCCAAGCTCATCCACGACGGACGGGCGGGCATGTTCGTCGTGGGGTCCTGGTGGACGCAGGAAACGTCGAAGAAGGACGCGCCGGACCTGGCGATCGGCTTGAAGGGCTACGCGCCCATGCGGTTCCCAGACCTGGCCGGCAAGGGTGGCGCCGACGACCTTCTCGGCGGCATCGACGTCATGGTCGGGGTCGCGAAGTCCGCGAAGGATCCCGACGCAGCCTGCAAGGTGGCCACCGACTGGGTCTCGGGGGCAGCGGGCCAAGCCTACATCGACACCTTCGCCGACCTCCCGGCCTGGAAGGGACTGAACCCGACCAGCTACGTGTCCGAGCACCAGAAAGCCGTCTGGGCCTTGCTCGTCAACGATTGGCTGCCGTCCGTCAGGCACCCGAGGCAACTCGAATACGCCGATCTCCAAAGCACCCTGGCCGACATCCTCCTCGACGTCGCAAGCGGCACCGAGTCGCCCGAGGCCGGCGCCGCCCGGCTCGAACAGGCCGCGGTGCTCGCGCGGGGCAAGCCCTAAGCGGCCTTGCGTGGCTTACGCCACGATTGATTTCGCTTTTTCAAAGCGAAACCGATGCTGCTTCCATTCTGAAGTGCAAGCAGGTTTGGCAAAACCTGCTTGGAGGACTCGACACGCGCGACCCCTGGCCGCCCGCCGGACCGCTGGCGATCTCGGGGCAGCCCTGGAAGGCCGACAGCCGCGCCGGACCTCGGATCAGGCGTGGTTGGGCCTGGTGACCCGGGGGCGGTCGGGGGAAAGGTGCTGGATCGGCATGTCGGTCGTCCCGAGCGTCGCGAGGTCCGCCAGCGCGGCCCCCACCGCGGGCGCCATCTTGAAGCCGTGGGCCGAGAAGCCCGTGCCCACCACGACGCTCGGAAGCCCCTGGATCGGGCCGATGACGGCGTGCTCGTCGGCCGTGAAGCCGTCCGTGTAGGAGGCCGACCGGATCGGCTCCGGCCACAGGTCGGGGTAGATCGCCTCGACGATGGCGCAGATCCGGGACACTTCGGGGAAGGCCACCGCCCGCTGGAGGTCGTCGGGCGTCTCGATCGGCCCCACGTCGATGTTGAGCCCCGCCTTGACGGCGTTGCCGTCCTGCGAGGGGAACACGCTGAAGTCGGCGCCCCGCGTCACGCGGTTCACGACGGGGAAGCGGTCGCGGTGGAACAGCTCGGGCGTCTGCGCGACGAACCAGGACAGCACGAGCCGGTGCGGGGTGACGAGGCCCGGGACGGTCCCGTTCAGGAAGCGGCCCGCCCAGGCGCCGGCGCACAGGACGAGCCTGCCGACGCGCACGTCCCGGTGCTCGGTCCGCACCCAGACGCCGGTGGCGTCCGGCTCGATGCCCAGCACCCTGGCCCGGCGCATGACCGTGGCCCCGTGCGCCTCGGCGTGCCGGACGGCCGCCACGACGGCGCGCTCGGGCTTGGCCAGCCCGCCCGCCTTGTCGATGACGGCGACCTCGCCGGGGAACACGTTGACCGCGGGGTAGCGCCGGTTGGCCTCGCGGTGGTCGAGAACCTCCGCGTCGAGGTCGAACCGGCGGAGGCAGTCGAGGACGCCGCGCACGTGGTGGTCGTCCTCCCGCCCGACGGTGGCCACGCCCATCAGGTCCAGGAGGCCGGTCCCGGTGTCCGCCTCGAGGTCGCGCCAGGCCTGGCGCGCCCTGAGGAGGAACGGCACGTAGTCCGGGCTCTCCCGGTAGGCCGTCCGGAAGATGCGCGTCTCGCCGCCCGCCGCGCCCCTGTCGTGGCCGACCGAGAACTGCTCGAAGCCGATCGCGCGCACGCCCCGCCGGGCGAGCTGCCACAGCGCCATGCTGCCCATGGAGCCGACCCCGAGAACGCCGACGTCGTACATGCCCGAGCCTCCGCGCCTCACCGCACCCGGGCCAGGAAGGCCCTGGTGCGCTCGCCCGCCGCGCCGGAGAAGAAGACCTCCGGCGGCGCTTCCTCGACGACGCGGCCCGCGTCCATCATCACGACCCGGTCGGCCGCCTCGCGCGCGAAGCCCATCTCGTGGGTGACGACCACCATGGTCATCCCGTCGCGCGCGAGCTCCCGCATCACGGACAGGACCTCGCCCACCATCTCGGGATCCAGCGCGCTGGTGGGCTCGTCGAACAGCATCAGGGCCGGCTGCATGGCGAGCGCCCGCGCGATGGCGACGCGCTGCTGCTGGCCCCCCGACAGCGTCTGCGGGTAGGCGTCCGCCTTGGCCGCGAGCCCCACGCGGGCCAGCAGCCGCCGGCCCTCGGCCAGGGCCGTGCCCGTCGGGGTCCCCTTCACGTGGATGGGCGCCTCGACGACGTTCTCCAGCGCCGTCTTGTGCGGCCACAGGTTGAACCGTTGGAACACGAAGCCGATGTCGCGGCGGCGCCGGGCGGTGCCGCGGGCCGTGTCGGCCACCCAGGCCCCCCGCGCGTTCACGCGGGACCCGACCCTGCGGCCCCCGACCTCGACGAAGCCGCGGTCCGGGGCGATCAGGCGGTTCACGCACCGGAGCAGCGTGGTCTTGCCGGAACCGGACGGGCCGACCACGCAGACCGTCTCGCCGCCCGCCACCGTCAGCGAGACGTCGCGCAGGACCGGCGCGCCGTTGTAGGACTTGCTGACCCCCGCCACGCGCAGGAGGGGTGGCGTCCCGGGCGCGGGCGCCGTCACCGCGCTTCCGCGGCTTCGGGGGGCAGGTCCAGCCTGCGCGGGACCTCGGCGCCCGCGCGGTTCACACGGCGTTCGAGGAGGCGTTGCGCGAGGGACCAGACGGTCGTCAGCAGCAGGTACCAGGCCGCCACCGCGGCGAAGTTCTCGACCGGCTTGAAGGTGACCGAGTAGTTGGTCTGCGCGTCGAGGAAGATCTCGTACACGCCGATGAAGGCCAGCAGCGAGGTCGTCTTGATCATGCCGTTGAACTGGTTGCCGAGCGTGGGCAGGATGATGCGCCACGCCTGGGGCAGCACGATCCGGCGCATCGCGAGGCCGGGCGTCATGCCGAGGCTCAGCGCGGACTCCATCTGCCCCTCGTCGACCGCGTCCACCGCCGCCCTGATGATCTCGCTCATGTAGGCGCCCTCGTTGAGGGTCAGGGCCAGCGTGCCGGCCACGACGGCGCCGCTCAGGGTGAACAGGCCGAAGTTCATGGTGTTGGGGAACAGGTCGAAGCCGAACAGGATGTTGGCGCCGAAGTAGACGAAGAAGACCTGGACGATGACGGGCGTGCCGCGGAACACCAGCGTGTAGGCCCGCGACAGCAGGCCGAGGGGGAGGACCCCCGACCGGCGGCACAGGGCCGAGGCCAGGCCGAGGACGACGCCCACGGACTGGGCCGCGACCGCCACCCCGACCGTGATCGCGAGGCCCGCGTAGAACGGGCCGCCCGGGTGGACGAGCCGCTCCAGCAGGTAGCCGTAGTCGATCCGGAAGGCGTTCCCCGTCATGCCCGGCGGCCCGTCCGCGCACCCAGGGTCAGGTCATTCCACCTTGAGGGTGGCGCAGTCCACCATGCACCTGCCCATGAACGACGCCGGCAGCAGGATCGAGTCCACGTTCCACTTGGCGAAGATGGTCTTCATGTCGCCGGACGCGTAGAGCTGCTTGACGGCCTCCACCATCGCGCGCTGCAGCTCGGCGTCGTCCTTGCGCAGCGCGATGGCGGTGAGGCCGTTCACCTGCCCGATCATGTCGAGGAAGATCTGGGGCGTAACGAGGTCGAAGACCTCCGGCTTCTGCGTCTTCTCGTAGGCGGCCGGGGGCGTGTCGGCGTAGTAGGCGTCGACCTTGCCCGTCGCGAGCGCGGCCGCGGCCGCCGTGGAGTCGCTGAAGGTCACGGTCTGGATCGCCGGCTTGCCGCCGGCCACGAGCTTCTTGCTCACGAAGTCGAGGGCGAACTGCGGGTTGGTGCCCAGGTTGACGGACACGCTGTGCCCGGACAGGCCGTCGAGGCCGTCGATCTTCTTGGGGTTGCCGGGCGGGACGACGATGGACGTCCCCACGTTGGCGTAGTTGACGAAGTCCAGCGACTTCTCGCGGGGGACCGTGTCGCCGATGCTGGCGACGATCACGTCGCACTTCTTGGCGAGCAGGGCGGCGATGATCCCCTTGAACTGCACGTTGCGGTAGGTGGGCTTGACGCCGAGCAGGTCGGCGATCTTGGCCGTCATCTCGGCCTCGTAGCCCTTCGGGTCCGTGCTGCCGGGCGCCAGGAAGATCGCGGGCGCGGAGGTCAGGTCGGTGCACACGACCAGCTCCCCCGCCGACGCGACGGAAGCCGGAGCCGCGATCCTCGACGCCGCGGCCGCCGCGTGGCCCGCGGCGGACCAGGCCAGGACCACGGCGGCGAGAACCGAGAGCACGGGCGGACGGGTCATGGACGCTCCCCTTGGCTGTCATGAGCTAAGACGTTATAGCTGCTGACACGGGACTGTCGAAGAACACTTGGTGCGAGTCAAGGGATGGGCGAGTTCAATTGAGGGTTGCGGAGGAAACGCTGCGGTCGCTGCGTGAGGCGGCCGACCTCGTGAACTCGGATGCGGCCAGGGCCGGGGTCGACCGGCTGGACGTGGCGTTGGTCGAAGACATCGTTCGCAGGTACCAGATGCGGTACGCGGCCTCGATAACCGACACGGATTGCGCGAGCCTGCGCGCGGTGCGGGACGTGCTGGCCGACGTGTTCACGAGCGGCGACCGGGACGGCGGGGCCGCGCAGGTCAACCGCCTGCTGCTCAAGGCCCGTTTCGCCCCGCAGCTTGGCGCCCACGACGGCCTGGACTGGCACGTGCACTATTACCGCCAGGACGCTTCGCTGGCCGAGCGCATCGCCGCCGACCTGGGCATGGCCTTCGCGCTCCTGCTCGTCGGGCACGAGTGGGGGCGCCTGAAGGCGTGCGACGCCCCGGGCTGCCGCCGCGTGTTCCTGGACGAGACGAAGAACCGCTCGCGGCTCTACTGCGACAGCATAGGCTGCGGCAACAGGGTCCACGTCCGCCGCTATCGCGAAGGGAAGCGGACGCCCTCGGGGACGGGCGGCGTGCCCGACCCGCGCGGCTCGGCCTCGGGCCCCGCTTCGGACCACGGAGGATCGAGGGCCGCACCTCGTCGCACGGGAACGGGCGGCCGCCGGGGATGGCCGGAACTACGTCGATAGCGTCCACCCGAGGGCAGGAGGCGGCAATGCCGAGAGCGGCCAGACGGGGAGAAGCCGACCGGGCGATCGGTCTCAAGCTCAAGCTCGCGCGGCAGGCCGCGGGCGTCACCCAGACCAGGCTCGGCGAGGCGCTGGGCGTCTCGTTCCAGCAGGTGCAGAAGTACGAGAAGGGCCTCAACCGGCTCAGCGTCGCGACGCTGGACCGGGTCTGCGGGCTGCTCAAGGTGCCGCACACCTACTTCCTGTCGAGCAGCCTCGACGACACGGCCCTGGCGCGGCTGGGGTACGCGCAGTTCAGCGACCGCATGCTGAGGGAGGCCTCGGACCTCGTGCAGGCGTTCAGCCGGATCGCCGACCCGGAGGTCCGCCGGTCGTTCCTCGTGCTCGCCGCCACGCTCGGCGGCCTCGACCGCGACGGGTCCCAGGCGCCCTGACGAGCCTCCGGCGAGGGCTGCCCGAACCGCGTGCCGATGCGCCGCGCGGCGACGGGCGTCGCCGCCCGTTCAGCCTCACGCGGGCGGGTCGTCCGGATGGCCGAGGTCGCAGAACCACCCGCCCAGGTACCTGGCCGAGGGCGACGTCGGGTCGACCGGCGGCTTCTCGGCCTCGACCTTGGCGCGGAAAGGCTCGGAGCTGTCGCGCGCCGCGAACCCGAGGTGCGCGGCGCCGCCGTCGTTCACCGGCTTGACCCGGTTGTCGGACAGCCCGAAGGAGATCGTGTGGCCGACGCGGGGCGCGGTCAGCGAGGCCTCGACCAGGCGCACGCAATCCGCGAAGGACAGGTAGGACCAGAGCATGCGGCGGTCCGCCGGCTCGGGGAAGGACGAGAAGATGCGCAGGCACACCGACTCGATGCCGAACTTGTCCCAGTAGAGCCGGCTCAGGCTCTCGACGAAGGTTTTCGAGACGCCGTAGAGGCTGTCCGGCCGGACCGGGGCGTCGACCCCGATGTGGGCCTCGACCTCGTGGTAGCCGATCGCGTGGACCGACGAGGCGTAGACCACGCGCTTGACGCCGTTCCGCCGCGCCCCCTCGTAGACGTGGTAGGAGCCGCGGATGCTGTCGTCCAGGATCGACTGCCACGGGCTTTCGAGCGCGGCGCCGCCGAAGTGGACGATCGCGTCGCACCCTTCGGTGGCCGCAACCGTCGCGGCCATGTCGGACAGGTCGAACACGGCCTCCTCCTCGTGGGCCTGCAGGCCCCCGAGGGGCGTCCGGTCCGCCAGGCGGATGCTGGAGGCGAGCGGCGCCAATCCCGCGCGCAGCTGCGAGCCGAGGCGGCCGGCGGCGCCGGTGATCAGGATGCGTTGGTAGGCGGGCATCGGCTCCTCCAGGTGCGCCACGGCGGCGCTGATCCGCGCGACGGCCTCGGCCGGCGCCGCGTCGCCCGCGGGGGTCGGGATGCGGGCGCCGGCGAACGGTCCGACGGATGCGCCGGGCCTCCGACGGTCACCGGCGTGCGGCCGGGCAGCCGCGCCGTCTCGGGACGGAACGCCCCAGTGGAGCGCGGGCAGGCAGGGCTCGCCGCCGCCGTTCAGCGTGCCATCGGGGCGTCGAGGCCGATCGGCTTGGCGCCGTTCGCGGCCGACGGGCCGGAGGAAGGTGGGGCTCACGACCGGTCCTGCCGGACGTAACCCTTGGACCGGTCTTCCGCCCGGGCCTCGGGGGTGCGCCGCGCCGGTTCGCCGTAGCCGCCCCCGCCGGGCAGCTCCAGGACGAGCGTGCGGCCTGCGGGCACGTGCTGCCATCCCTTCGGCCGCATGGCGGTGCCGTCGTCGAGCCTGACGGCGCCCGGGGCGCCGTCGCGGCCCCCGTGGCGCCCCTTGGCGGGGTGGTGGACGCGCTCGAACATGGCCGAGAAGTCGAACTCGTGCCCGTCGGTCGCGGCGATGGCGATCACCTGCCCGAGGCCGCCGCGGAACTCGCCGTCGCCGCCCGAGCCGGGCCTGAGCTCCTTGCGCCAGATCACGATGGGCCCCGTGTGCTCGGTCGCCTCGATCGGCATGGTGTGGACGCCGGACGGGAAGGCGGTCGCGGACAGGCCGTCGAGGCCGGGGCGCGCGCCCATGCCGCCCGAGTTGAACATCAGCACCTCGGCCCGCCGCCCTTCGGTCCCGGCGGTCGGCCGGACCGAGATGTGGATGTTCCACAGCGCGCCCGCGCCCTCCGACAGGATCGTGCCCGGCATCGCCTTGGCCAGCGCGCCCAGCACGAGGTCGGGCACCATGTGGCCGAAGACGTGCCGCAGCGCCACGGGCGCGGGGCGCACGGCGTTGAGGATGTTCACCGGCGACCGCACGGCGAAGAAGCCGAGCGAGGCGGCGTTGTTGGGGATGTCGGGCGCCACCACGCATTTCAGCGCGTAGCACGCGTAGGCCTTCGAGTAGATGATCGGGCAGTTGATGCCCCAGCGGCTCACCGGGTCCGTGCCGGTGAAGTCCACCTCCACCCGGCCGTTCCCGAGCGAAACCGTGGCCGCGAGCCGCACGGGGGCGTCGTAGCCGTCGGTCACGAGCTCGTTGGACCAGCTCCCCTCGGGCAGCGCCGCGAGGCGCTCCCGCATGGCCGCGCGGGTGCGCGAGAAGATGAACTCGCCCAAGCCGTCGAGCGACGCGAGGCCGGTCTCCCGCATCATGCCGGCGAGCCGCCGGTGGCCCACCTCGTTGCAGGCCGCGAGCGAGTAGACGTCGCCCACCACCTGGTTGGGCTCGCGCACGTTGGCGCGCAGGAGGCGCACGAGGTCGCGGTTGACCGCCCCGCGCTCGGCGAACTTCATGATGGGGATCTGGATCCCCTCCTCGTAGACCGATTTGGCGTCCGCCCCGAAGCCGCGGCCGCCCACGTCCACCACGTGCGCCGTGCAGGCGAAGAAGGCCACCAGCTCGCCGTCCAGGAAGGAGGGCGACACCATGGTGATGTCGTGCAGGTGGCCGGTGCCGAGCCAGGGGTCGTTGGTGACGTAGGTGTCGCCTTCGACCATGTCCGCGCGGGGGATCGCGGCCATGAAGTGCCCGACCGCCTCGGCCATGGTGTTGACGTGGCCGGGCGTGCCGGTCACGGCCTGCGCCAGCATGGCGCCCGCGGGGTCGAACACGCCGGCCGACAGGTCGCCCGACTCGCGCACCGAGGTCGAGAAGGCCGTGCGCAGCAGCGTCAGGGCCTGCTCCTCGACCACCGAGACCAGCCGGTTCCACATGACCTGCATGCGGATGTCGCCGATGTCGCTCACGGGTGGGCTCCCTTGCGGATCACGAGGATGGAGCCGTCGCTCTGGACCACGGCGTCGAAGGGCGTGGTGACCACGGTGGAGGTTTCGCGCTCGACGATCACGGCCGGGCCCGCGACGTGGTCGCGGGCCGACAGGGTTTCGCGCTCGACGACGGCGTGGTCCTGCCACGCGCCGGCCGCGGGGTCGAACACCGGCCGCGTCGCGGTCGGGGTGACGGGCGTTCCCCTCGCGACGAGGTCGTGCCGCGCCGTCCGGGCGCGCTCGTCGGTGGCCTTGACCGACCAGGTGACGACCTCGATTTCGAGGTCGCCCAGCCCGTCGATGGCGCGGCCGAAGAAGCGCCCGTAGCTGGCGCGGAACAGGTCGGCCAGCTCTCCAGCGGCACCGGCGCCGAAGGGCGCGTCGGGCAGCGGCACCGGGATCTCCCAGCCCTGGCCCGCGTAGCGCATGAAGGCCGTGACCTCGCGCCCGATCCGGCCCACGGTCCCGGCGCGCACGAAGCGCTCCGCGGTGGCCTTGAGCCCGTCCAGCACGGCGTCGGCCTCGGCCGCGTCGAAGCGCGACAACCGGGTGAGCCGCGAGGCGAGCGCCTCGTAGCTGAAGGGCGCCCTGAGGAAGCCGATGGCGGAGCCCACGCCGGCGCCCCGCGGCACGAGGCAGCGGTCGATGCCGAGCTTCTCGCACAGCCGGGCGGCGTGCAGGGGCGCGGCGCCCCCGAAGGCGATCATCACGTTCTCCGAGATGTCCTTGCCGCTCTCGACCGCGTGGACGCGGGCCGCGTTGGCCATGGTCTCGTCCACCACCTCGCAGATCCCGAAGGCGGCCGCGACCGCGTCGAGCGACAGGCGGGAGCCCACGTCCCGGCGGATGGCGTCCTCCGCGGCGCGCCGGTCGAGCGCGATCGTGCCGCCCGCGAAGTTGTCCGGGTCGAGCTTGCCCAGCACGAGGTCGGCGTCCGTGATGGCCGGGCGCTCGCCGCCGCGCCCGTAGCAGGCCGGCCCGGGCTCCGAGCCCGCGCTGTCCGGGCCGGTCCGGATGCGCCCCATGGCGTCGACGGAGGCGAGCGAGCCGCCCCCGGCCCCGATCTCCATCATCTCGATCACGGGGATCGAGATCGGCATGCCGGAGCCCTTGGCGAACCGGTAGGTGCGGGCGACCTCGAACGTGCGCGCCGTGCGGGGCGAGAAGTCCTCGACGAGGCAGACCTTCGCGGTGGTGCCGCCCATGTCGTAGGACAGGACTTTGCCCAGGCCGAAGCGCTCGGCGACGTCGGCCGCGAAGATGGCGCCCCCGGCCGGCCCGGACTCGACCAGCCGGACCGGGAACTCGGCCGCGGTCTCGACCGAGACGAGGCCGCCGCCCGAGTGGATCATGAACACCGGGCAGTCGGCCCCCATGCCGGCCAGCCGGGTCCCGAGCCGGGCCAGGTAGGCGGCCATCCGCGGGCGCACGTAGGCGTTGGCGCAAACGGTGTTGAAGCGCTCGAACTCGCGCATCTGCGGCGACACCTCGGCGCTGAGGGAGATCGGCACGTCGAGCTTGGCGGCCAGGATCTCCCGCGCCCGGCGCTCGTGGGCGGGGTTGGCGTAGCTGTGGATGAAGCCGACCGCGACGGCCTCGAACCCCCCGGCCGCGATCGCGTCCGCGACGCCCGCCAGGGCGGCCTCGTCAAGCCGCTGGAGTTCCTGCCCTTCGGCCCCGATGCGCCCCCGGACGGTGAAGCGGTGCTCGCGCGGGATGAGCGGCTTGGGCAGCTGCAGGTTGAGGTCGTACTGGGCGAAGCGGTTCTCCGTGCGCATCTCGATGACGTCGCGGAAGCCCTCCGTCGTGACCAGGGCCGTCCTGGCGCCGCGCCGCTCGATGAGCGCGTTGGTGGCGAGCGTCGTGCCGTGGATGACGAGGCCGATCGCGGATGCCGCGACGCCGGCCTCGCGGGTCACGACGGCGATGGCGTCGAGGATCGCCTGCTCGGGCGCCGCGTAGGTGGTCAGCACCTTGGTCGAGAAGAGGCGCCCGCGCACGTCGAGCGCGACGTCCGTGAACGTCCCGCCGATGTCGGCGCCGAGACGGATGTCGTCCTGCCTGGAACCCATGGGATGGCCCTCGTGCGAAGCGAGCGCGGCGTCGCGCGCGTGGGACGGCGGCCGGCGACGGCCCGTCAGCGGAGCGCGGCGGTCACGCGTACACGTACCCGCCCGACACCACCACGGTCTCGCCCGTCATGAAGGTGTTCCTCGGGCCCCCGGCCATGAGGACCCATTCGGCGATCTCCGCGGGCTCCGCGCCCCGCCCGAGCGGGCTGGCCTTCGCGAGCTCCTCCAGGAAGCCGAGGGTCCGCGCGCGCTCCGTGGCCATCCCGGCCGGCGCGACGGCGTTCACGAGGATGCCGTCCTTGGCGACGTGGTCCGCGAAGGACCGCGTCAGGCTGACCACGGCCGCCTTCGTGGCCGCGTAGTGCGCGTTCTGCGGGTGGGCCTTGAAGGCGTCCACCGAGCTCAGGTTCACGATGCGCCCGCGGACGGCGCCCCTCGGCTCCCGGGCCTGCATGTGGCGGACGGCCGCCACCATCATGTGGTAGGTGCCCTTGACGTTGATCCCGTTCGAGGCGTCCCAGTCGAGGTCGGTGATGTCGAGGATCGGGCGGCGCGGATAGATGGCGGCGCAGTTGACGAGCGTGTCGACGCGCCCGAGCCGGGCCGCGACCGCCTCGAAGGCCCCGTGGCATTGGGGACCCACCCGGATGTCGCAGGTGGCGCTGGCCGTGGGCAGGCCCTTGTCGCGGGCCGGGGCCAGGGCCGCCGCGGCCCCCTCCGGGTCGATGTCGATGACCGCGACCCCCGAGGCGCCCTCGTCGACGGCCTTCCTGGCCAGGAGGCTGCCAAGTCCCGAGCCGCCGCCCACGACGACGAGGTTGAGGTCCTTCATGGATGTGTCGCTCCGGTCTTGACCTGGATGGGCGCGGTCGGGCGCGTGGGCATGATGTCCAGGCGGGTCACGTCGGCCGAGGGCGGAAGCGCCAGGAGCGCGACCACCATGCGGGCCACGTCCTCCGGCTGCACCGCCACGCTGCCGGCATACATCGCCCGGCGCGCGTCCGCGTCCAGGACGTGCCTGTAAAGCGAGGTCTCGACGCGTCCGGGAACGATCTCGGTGACGCGGACGCCGAACGGCGAAAGCTCGCCGCGCAGGCTCGCCGCCAAGCTTGAGAGCGCGGCCTTGGTGGCCGCGTAGACGGCGAAGTTCGGGGACGGCGCGTGAGCCGCGGACGAGCCGGTGAAGAGCACGTGACCGGACTGGCGCGAGCGCATCTGCGGCACCACGAGGCGCGTCAGCACGATGGCGGTGCTGAGGTTGACCTCGATCGCGCCGTCGATGTCGGCCGGCGCCATGTCCGCGAAGCTGCCCACCGGCGGCATCACGCCGGCATTGTTGATCAGGACGTCCACGTGCAGGTCGGCGACGGCTGCTGCCACGGCCGCGCGGTCGGTCAGGTCCAGAGCCACGGGCACGACGCCCGGCCGAGCGGCCCGCAGCTCGCTCAGGGCCGTCGCGCTCCGGCCGACGGCAAGGACCTCGTAGCCCGCCTCCGCCAGGGCGATGGCGAGGGCCCGGCCGATGCCGCTCGTTGCGCCGGTGACCAATGCGGTCGTCACATGCTTTCTCCCGCGACGTGGGCGTTGTGGAGGGTTCGGAGCGGTACCGAAAACAGGGAAGTCGGGAAACAGGGAAGTTCGCTGTCGCGTCCCGGGAGCCGGTCTCGAAGGCGCAGGTGGACGCACGCGCCCCCGACGTCGCGCCGGAGCAGCTTACGGCCCGTGACCTCTCGACGCGCGGCACGCAAGCGGTTGCCGGGTGCTCTATTGTCCTGACGCGGGCCCGTGGTACGGCCGCCGGATCGTCCCGAGGGGGATGCGTTCCGCGTCGTCCGGTGGGCCACGGCGCGGGGCAAGTAGGGGATGGGCGCTGGGATGACGGTGGAAGCGCTCGCTCGTGCCGCAGCCCTGCCGCTCTGCCTGCTGGCCACGGCGGCCCAGTCCGGCGTGCCGCAGGCGCGCTGGGCCCGGGTGCCGACCGTGCCCTACACGCTCAACAACAAGCAGGACGCCCTCGCCTTCGTGGGGCGGACCGGCTGGTACGGCAACGGGACGGGTCGCGTGTACAAGTCGGACGACGGCGGCGCGCATTGGCGCGAGGTGTGGCGCCGCCCCGGCACCTACGTCCGTGCGCTGGAGTTCGTCGACGACCGGACCGGCTTCATGGGCAACGTCGGGCCGGGCTACTTCCCCGACGTGACCGACAGGCAGCCCTTCTACCAGACGCGGGACGGCGGCGCGCACTGGACCCCCGTCCAGGCCTCGGGCACGCCCGTCACGGGCGTCTGCGCCATCGACGTGCTCAAGGTGGACGGCCGCGTCGAGGCGATCCGGGCGGGAGGGCGCGTGGGCGGACCCGCGGGCCTGATCGAATCGCTCGACGGCGGCCAGACCTGGCACGCGCGCGACATGGCCGGTGTCACGGGAATGATCCTCGACATCCGCTTCCTCGACGCGTCCACCGGCTTCATGGCGGGCGCCAGCCGGTCCGACGAGGGGCAGGCGCACGCCCGCATCCTGAAGACCACGGACGGCGGCAAGACGTGGCGGACGGTGTTCGAGAGCGCGCGGGCGGGCGACAACACCTGGAAGCTCGCCTTCCCGAGCGCCACGGTCGGCTACGCCACGATCATGAGCTACGAGGCGCCGGCCGGCGAGGCCCGCGGCGCGGTCGCCAAAACCGTCGACGGCGGCGAGCACTGGACGCTCCGGACCGTGACGCGTGACCACGGCTGGGTGCCCTACGGCATCAACTTCGCCTCGGAGCGGCACGGCTGGGTCGGAGGCGCGACGGGCGGCTTCGAGACCACCGACGGGGGCGACACGTGGCACCGCGCCCGCATGGGCCTGTCCACCAACAAGATCCGCTTCGTCAAGCGCCCCGACGGCGGCACAACCGCCTTCGCGATCGGCCACGACCTGTTCCGGCTGGACCTGCCGGCCGGAGCCGAGTGAGCGGACGCGTCGCCGGCGGCCTGCACCACCACGGACGACCCGGCGGCGCCGCGGTGAGCCGGCGCTTCGGGCCGACGGCTCCCGCGGGATCAGGTCCGGGCATCGCACGGGCGACAACCGTCCAAAACCCTTCATCAACGGCCTGCTGGACGGAAGGCACCCTCTCGTGCCATCTGGGGCAGGGGCGACGTGGGAGCGCCGCGGCCCCCCGACCGGGCATCGGGCGTTTCGCCAGGTCTCTAGCGGGTGTGGTGGAATTGGTAGACGCGCCGGATTCAAAATCCGGTTCCGCAAGGAGTGTCGGTTCGAGCCCGACCACCCGCACCACAGCCTGGCTTGCATCTTGGCGAAGCATCGATCCCGCCGCTTAACTTCTGCCTTCAGTCGAGCGGACGAGGGCTGCACCGCTAAGAATGTCGAGGACAGGGCGGGTACTCTGCCGCCGAGGTTCGTGTCCTCCTTAGGAATAGCTCTTCGCGTTCAGCGTGGCGTCAGCGCCGCTGACCGTGACTTCCACTGTCGATGTTCGGGCCGGCGCCTTCCGCGCGCCAGTAGCGCCGCCGTGAGAAGTGACGGCCACCGCGGCGGACACGGTGACGACGCTCAGGCCTTGTCGCTGTCCTGAGCATGGCGAAGCGGCAGGGTGGGCCGCGGGAGGGTTCGCAAGGCGGCCGGGATGTCACGCCCCGGCGATCCCGTCGCGGCGACTATGCCGCCGTCGACAAGGTGAACGCTGGCCGTCATGTAGCTCGCCTCGTCGGAGGCGAGGAATGCGACGAGGTTGGCAACCTCCTCCGTGGTTCCCTTGCGCCCGAGCGGCGCCGCCGCCGACAGCGCATCCTCCATGGCTTCTATCAGCGCGCCGGTCCGCGCGAAGCTCCACGAAGTCTCGATCGGGCCCGGCGCATAGACCAGCGCTCGCACCCCGAACTTTGCCTGTTCAACGGCGACCCCAGTTGTAAAGGCGTGGATGAAGCCCTTGGTGCCGCCATAGGGCGTGTTGCCCGGCGCGCCGATGTAGCCCGCCTCTGACCCGGCGCTCAAGATCACCCCGCGCGTCTTGCGCAGATGCGGCAACGCGAACCGCGTCATCAGGAATACCGAGCGCAAGTTGTTGCGCAGGACGGCGTCGAAGCGATCGATCGGATAGTCGGCGACGTCGGATACGCCGAAGTGCACGCCGGCGTTGTTGACCAGCACATCCAGCCTGCCGAACCGCTCCAACGCGCCCGCGACGACAGCTTCCGCCGCAGTCTCATCGGCGACGTCGCCCGGAAAAGCTGCCGCTTGGCCGCCCTGTTTGGTCGCTGCCGCAACGACATCGTCGATGGGGTCGGTAGCCAAACCGTTGGCGGCCACGGTCGCCCCCTCTCGGGCGAACTTGAGCGCGATCGCCTCGCCGATGCCGGTGGCGGCCCCGGTGACGATCGCGACTTTGCCTTGAAGCCTTCCCGGCATGCGGCCTCCACTCATGTCTCGGTCGCCGGCGGCCAGTGGTCCGGCCAGGTCGCGGCGAAATACGGAAGGGCTTCGATCCGTCGTCGCCACGCTTCGAGGCGCGGACCGCGCGCATCCTTGAGGTCGGCCTGGGGATGATGCCGGCCGATCTGCGCCAGGAAAGCGAGGAGGCCGTAGACGGTGAAGTCCGCCGCGCTAGGCTCGAGTGAACCGAAGTGGCCGGCCGCCAGCTCATGCTCCAGCAATGCCAGCTCCTTGCGCCCGACATCGAGAGCGCGGGCTACGACGCGCTCGTCGCGGTCGGGCTCGGCGGTGAGGAAAAGCTGGTCGGACAGCGGCCGGTAAACGCGCGCGCCGAGGTTACCGTCGGTCGCGTGCGCGACACGTCGCGCCTGCGCGCGAGTGGTGGGCTCAGTCGGCCAGGGCGAGCGCTCGGGCCCTCTCTCGGCGTGGCGCTCGGCGAGATGCTCAACGATGGCGAAGCTCTCGGTCAGCACGAGGTCGCCGTCGACCAGCACGGGGACCTTGCCGCGCGGATTGAGCGCAAGGAAGCCCGGATCGCGCGTGTCGCGCGTGTCGCCGGCGTTGAAGGACAAGCGCTCGACGGCGAAGGGCGCGCCGAGCCGCTCGAGCGTCAGCCAGACGCGCCAGGACGAAGGCGAGCCCGGGATAGTGTAAAGCGTCGGCAGATCAGAGGTCAGACTGAACCGCGTCATCGCCGGGCGTCCGTCAAAGGATCACCACCGGGTTGACCCAGGTCTGCGAGGCGCCGGTGATCGGGAGCGGCACGACAACCAGGCAGAACTGGTTGGCTTTCGCATTGACAAGTACCTGCGTGTCCCAATTCTCGAGAACGTGGGCGCCGTGCTTGGCGAGCAGGATCTGGTGGACCGGGAAGAATACATCAGGCCGCTCGTGCGGGTCGGCCTCCAGACGGGAGGTGTCGGCGCCGATGCCCGCCACACCTGCCTCGCAGAGGAAGTTCGCGACCTCGATCCCGGGGCCCGGCTGCGTCTTCCAGAACGCGTCGTCCCCCGCACGCCAGAGGTCGAGCCAGCCGGTGTGGAACAGAACAATGTCGCCCACCCGCGCCGTGGCGCCGATCCGGTCGAGCGCGGTCTTGGTGTCAGCGAGCGTGATCACCTCGCCGCCGCGGAGCCGCCGCCCCTTCAGCGCCACCATGTCGAGCAGGAGGCCGCGGGTGACCATCGGCGGGATGTGCTCGGCGCCAAGTTTCTTCAGCCCGTCCATCGCCGCGATGTCCTGCCAGCGATGGCCGTTGTAGAAAACGCCGTCCACGCCCATGTGGCCGAGCCCGTCGACCTAGGTGCCGGTGCTGAGGGACGCGTTGATGAAGTCGTCGTTGTTGTTCTGGCGGCTGCCGATGTTCTGGATGAGATAGTGCTCGAACTTGCGCGGCGACTTCTCGCTGAAGTCGAGGCCGAGATGGAGCGCGCGATCCGTCTTCACGAGCGCGAGCGCGGCCAGGGTTACCGAAGGCGTGATGAGGTTGGGCGCGCCAACCTAGTCGTCGGGTCCGAAGCGCGAACGCTGCCAGCCTTCGCCGACCACGTTGGCCCATGGAGCCTCCACGGGCGCGGCGTCGGCCGACGAAGGGGATGCGGCGAGCGCGAGCCCCGCGCCGGCGGTCGCGGCGCCGAGCAGCAGGCCGCGGCGGCCTAGAGGGTGTTACGGACTGCAGCGAAGTCGGCGGCTCTGCGGAGGAGCAAGAT